>CAILTZ010000190.1 GCA_903837255.1 uncultured Pirellula sp.
ATTTCCAGCCGGGGTTGAATGTCAAAAAAACTTATCCCTGAAGGTTTTCTTGGACACTAAGTCTAAGACTGGTTTTAACGCTTTGATTGTTTTTTAGTTTTTTGGGTGGCGATCAAAAGGGTACTAGGGTATCGAGATCAATTGTTATAAGTTGCGTTTCTTATTGCATCTAACAGTATCAGTATCGCTTGGCTTGCTAAGACTCCATCGAGCACTCGATGATCCGAGATGAGCGCTAGATCACAATGTCCATCTGGCTGGATCGGTCCCATAGCCAAGCTCGTTGCGGTGACGATTGGATGGTGTAGGTTCAAGCCCCCCAAGTGTCCGAGGTTCGAGATGCTGAAAGTTCCTAAGTGCTTGGCTCTTTTTCTGCCGGACCATCGCATCAACAAGTACCAATTCAGGCGCCGAATAATGGCCAAGCGGCGTTCGAGCCGCAATCCGTCTTTGAAGAAATCCTCGATTGGGGCAGTCGAATAATAGTCGACCTTTGCTTGGAGATCTTCGAGCGATAAGGCTTGTGGGGAAGGGATCCTCGCCCAAATCAATCTCTCTTTTCCAGCCGAGTCGCTACGATGGATCGTAAGGGAAGCGATTGGCTCAGGATGGCGATAGACGTACGCTACGGGACGGGCAACATAGACATCTCGCAGCTCAGGTATCTCTAGGCTTACCTGTCCATACGCATGGGCGAGCAACGCGCTCCAACCCACTCTCTTGCCCTGATCTTTGAGCGATTGTCGCCACCTCTCAACAGCACTCACATCGACTCGGCTGATGATAGGAAAGCTCGGTACCCGCTTGGCGACAATCGACACGTCGATCGGTGTGCGTCTTTCAACAGGTACCAAGCGCCGCTGGCCACGGCTCTTTTGCGTCATCGCTTGACTTCAGATTTTTTGAGCTCATCGAGCGAGGCTTGCATCTCTGCGTTGCCCACTCTGCTTTTCTTCGGATTGAGAATGTTGGTGATCTGTGCCTCCGACGAGAGCTTGGCCATGATCGTATCCATCTGCTTGGCAAGCTTCTTTTCTCTTATCTCCTTGACCAGATCCTCTTTGACCGCATTGAGATCTTGCACGACCGGATCGGTGAACCCTTGGCAACGTAGGATCACGTATTGGCCACCGACTTCGATGATTCCAGACATGTCCCCAGGCTTGAGTCCAAAGGCAGCTTTTTCTAGGTTGGGCTGACCACCATGTTTACGCAGTGGAGGCACTTTGCCGAAGTTTGCTCTAGAGCTAGGTTCGACAGAGTACTGGTTTGCGAGCTCGCCGAAGAATTGCTCTGTGTTGCGACTCCGAGCCATCTCCCAAACTTCTTGAGCCGTCCGCTGATTGCTAAGTACAATCGCAAGGATCTCTGCTCGCTGGCCGAAATTGGCTTCAAATGCCATGCGTAGGTCTTCCTCGGTGACTTGGACCTGATCGGCACAGAGCTTCTTGAGAGCCACTGTCGGCCAGACGGCATCACGCACGTACATTTCGACGGTTTTTCCCTTATCGCTCAATACATCCCCAATCCAACGCTGGACATCTGGAGTTCCATCTGCATTGATGTAGCCATAAAACAAGGCGGTATTACGAATCTCCTGATCGACTTCAGGCTGTGTTACTGTCTGACCACTTTTGGTGAGTGCATCTTCGACTAGCTTTCGGTTGATCTCTCCTTCGAGGATCTTGTTGCCAAATCGTTTGACGCACTCTTTTTCCAATATCTCCATCGTGACGCTCTGAGCGTTGATGACAGCAGCGACTCCGGGATACTGTTGTTGGAGTTGCGGTTGCCCCAAGACGGTGACGATTTTGGCGCGATTCCTAAGTTCCGTATAAATGGTTTCGGCAGACTCACGGAGCTTTTGCTCCTCAAGCTCCGCCTTGATCCTCGTCTGGATCTCAGCCAGTTGCGCAGCAGGCGGATTGGCTGGGGCCATGTGGCGAACGCACTGTAGCGTCACATGCAGATCTCCAACTTTGAAAACATTTGAAATCTGCCCAGGTTGCAGAGCGAAAGCGATCCGTTCAAGCTCGTCTTCCCCGGTGTGCATTCGAATCGGTGGCAAAAGCCCTTCGACGCTCGCGCTGGCCGGATCCTCAGAATGATCCCGTGCCAATGTCTTGAATAACTCCGGATTCGCGGTCGCTTGCTGATGGACCTGCTGAAGTTTCGCCGCATCCTTGCATGCGATCATGCGTACCTGAACCTTGGGCCCAAACTCGCTTTGAAACGCTCGATCGATATCCTGTGGAGAAACCTTGAGCATCTCCTTGCTCAGTTCTCTTAAGGCCAACATCGGCCATACGATATCCGAAGCATAGTACTCAGGGCGAATGTCTCGCTCGTTCTCCAATAACTTCAAGTACATCTGCACGCTTAGGTTGAACTTCGAAGCAATCCGAGCAATCTCGTCATCGACATCCTTCTGCGTAATCTCAATCTTGCGCTCCTGGCAGGCCTGGAGGATCAAATAACGGTTGACCATGTTTTCCAGGACTTCTTCGCCATGGCGCATCACGCACAAATTCGCCAAGTCCTGCAAAGTAATCTTCTGACTGTTGACCAACGCAACAATCGCCGGACCGGACTGAGCGGCAGCAGCCCCCTCGGTGTCCTTGATGCTGCTGCGAGACGAAGCCTGGCCGCCGGATAGCTTGGATTTCGCCCCCTGCCCAGCGGTCCCACTTTTGTCCTGTGCATGAACCTCAAGGCTCATCCATGGAACGATGGGCAAGCACAGACATGTCGTGGTCAGAACGGTGATGAAAATTCTTCGGGCCTGTAGCGATCGCAAGGTTGGCATAGGATTCCTTTCCTTAATGATTCGAGTTTGAAAGGGAGTCTAAACTCCAGGGCAAATGCAAATCAAGCCCGCTTTGCACTCGCTCCCTGTGAACTGAATCCGTGCAATGCTAGCGATCTGAGCGGAGCGAGCCCAAAAGTGGCTGACGCATGGCTAAAGCAGCCGCCAAGACGCAGAAGATCAATCCAAGAACGATCACGCATGCTAGCATTGTCAGCGGACCTGAGAGTGCAACAACCGAGTTGCCCCGAAAAAGTACCGGTGCAGAAGCTGCCATAGCGCATAGCATCCCGATCCCCAGCCCCCGAAGCAGTTGCCATCCGTTCTCCAAAAATAGCGCCCACACCAAACGCCCCTTGGGAAAACCCATCGCTCGCATCGCTGCTAACTCGCTCTTGCGCTCCAAAGCACTTCGCAGCTGGGAGACACCCAGACCAAGTGTGCCGAGCAACAATCCCAGTCCACCAAGGAGTTGAAATGCACTGAGATAGGTATTCTGCACCGCCAGTAGCCTTGAGAGGATTCCCTCGGCCGATGCGCAGCTCATGCCTTCGTCTGCCCAACCGCTCTCCAATGCCGCACGAATCTCGGTGATCTGCTCCTTGGTTGCAGTTGCGTTGGGTTTAACAAGGAACGCTCGGTAGCCTCCAATGTCGGGAAAGACTTTTTGGAAGTTTGCTTCGCCGATCCAAAGGCTGCCCTGTAGGATCGTATTTTGAAGGACTCCTACGGTTTGAAAATGGACGGTTTTTTCGCCAAATTGATAAGCGAACCTCTCCCCGACGTATCCACCTAAATGCAACGCCCACAATGCGGTGTTTTGATCGAGAATCACCGGTACAGGATTTTCTCGTGTTCCATTCGCCTTTTTCTCTAAGTGCCCCCATGGAGACTGCTGCAGGTCGGTTCCAAACCAAGCCAGCTCGGTCTTTCCTTCTTTGTTCCTGTCTGCCTGCTGGATGCCTGGCGTGATTCCCATGACCTGTGGCTCGGATGCTTGGTACAGGTTGTTGCAACTGGCATCATCTCCCCCACGCACTCGCACCGGGATGATGGTTGCATCGGCAAGCGCCTGGGACTTGTCACCGAGAGTCTGTCGCTGTTGCTTGGGGTCGGCGACATTGACATGGATGCTCTGTGCACTTTTGCCGACCCAAGCGAATCCTCCGGTCCCTCGCCGATCGGGTTGCGCTTGAAACAAACTCATGGCAAGAATCAAGAAGCTCGCCATGGCCATAAGAGCCACCGTCAGGATGCTTCGCAATGGACCTTCGTCGCACTCTGCCAGATGCTTCGCTCTGGTGCACCGTCTTCGATGATTCTTTGGAAGAAATCGAAATCGATTATATTCAAGCGTCCTTGGGGCAGGATCAACCAGCG
>CAILTZ010000191.1 GCA_903837255.1 uncultured Pirellula sp.
CCTTCACGATCGATCAACTCATCGAACGTGTGTGCGACCAACTCGACATCGAACGACCTGTCGCTTTGGTTTAACTCCATCGCTCGGGATCTGCTACTGCTGGGGATCTGCTACTGCTGGGGATCGACCGGATGGGGTAAGCCGCGAGCGTCCATTTCGACGCTGATGGTTTCCCAATCGATGGGGCCCTCGGGTGGGATCGTCAGCCGGATCGCCCACCCGTACCAAATCGGAGGGTCGACTTCGTAGTAATCGAAGACAAAGTTCCCGAGGCTATAGACGATCGGTCTGCCGCGATGGCTATCGATCGTTTGGGTTACGTGGGGATGTCCCCCGATGACTGCGCTGGCCCCGGCATCGATCCATCGCTTGGCTTGCATTCGCTGCTGCTCTTGGGGCGCGGGGTTCATCTCGTTGCCCCAGTGGATAAACGGGATCACGATGTCCGCGTTGCAAGCCTTCTTGGCATAGTTGATGTCCTCGATCACCCACTCGGTATGCAGAGGTGTATTGCCTGCACGAGTCTCTGTGGCTTGGTAGTCCTCTTTTCGAAAATCATTGTAGCCTAGCAGGACGATCCGCCGTCCCTTGACCTCAAGCATCCATCCTGCCCGGGATGCTTCCAGATTCGCTCCACCGCCGAAATACCCTATGTCGGCTTTCTTCAGGACGTCCAGACAATCGAGCAATCCATCGGGTCCAAAATCCAGGGTGTGGTTGTTCGCGACGCTCAGTGCGTGGAAGTACTTTTTCAGGTGACGAGGAGAATCGCTGGCACCGCGAAACACATACGGCTTGTTGACCTGTTGGCCACCTCGACCCAAGACGCATTCAAGATTGCCTATGGTCACATCGGCATCGAGCAGGATTTTGGCGCAATGCTCAAATGGATCTACGCCGTTTCCTATCGCATTTCCAGGTCCATTATCGAGCATGATATCGCCGACAAAGAGCAACCGGATCGGTTGGCTTTTTTCAAGCTCGCGAATCTCCCAAGGGGTTAATTCCGCGACGACTCGGAATCCCAAATTCATGCATCGAGTGTCGATGTCGTTCCAATTTCGAAAACTCGATCTTGCCCATAGTGGGTAGGAGTTCCAAGCTCCTCCGCGGCGAACCTTCACGGCACCTTGGCTAGGCCCCGTCGGATCTTTGATCGGTGAATAACTGTAGTACTTCTCGTCGAACCAATCGGCTATCCATTCCCAGACGTTTCCATGCATGTCATAGAGTCCAAACGCATTCGGCGCGTAGGAGGCAACGGGGACTGGAAACGGCGGGTCCTGGGGGTCGATGTCCAAGTTTTGGATCGCTTGTCGGATCGTCTCGGGCTTGGGCACCAGCGTGCGAGCTTGGGATAGAACACTCATGGGTGTATTGCCAACGGAATAGTAATCCGTCGAGTTCGCTCGATTGGAATATTCCCATTGGGCCTCGGTCGGCAATCGGACCATCCGTTTCTCTTTGTCCGACAACCACCTGCAGTAGGCTTGGCAATCCTCCCAGGTCACATTGACCACAGGGTGATTGTCCGTTTGAGGATAGCCGGGATCTTTCCATGAGAATCTCGGGTCTCTGCCGATGCACTTTCTGCTCACAGAATCGAAACCCCAGCCACCGGTCGTGTCGACCTCTGCACGTGTCTTGTATCCGCTATCTTCGATAAAAGCGCGAAATTGGCCGACGGTCACCTCGGTGTTGCTGATGAAAAAGGGCTTGGTGATTTCGACCAAATGCTGTGGCCGCTCGTCCTCGAACTCGGATTCGTTGCGGCCGTATTCCGCAAAATCCTTGGCCACCTGCTTGGCCGATACCCCCGAGCCCATCATGAATCGGCCCGCAGGGATTCTGATCCAGGTCACCTGACTTGTCGTCTCAGCCGATCGTTTTTGTACCGTGGGCTCCTGAGCCCGTCCCATCGTGGGTGTCCAGATGGCAGTTGCCAGCACAAGTGGGGCTAACGCGAGTGGGGCTACTGCGGTTTTCATCGACGAAAAAACCTCACTCAATGTGCAGATCTGAACCGAATCGTTGGGCATAATACAAAACCTACATGGGCTAATTTAAACATTGGAGAGTCGATCGACACAGGTTTGAGTGTAGTCCACTAGGTCCGTGATTCCAGCCCGCCGAAATGAAGGTTTCCTGGCTTTCTTGCGAACCATTCGCGATGGTTCCATTTCTTGTTTGGTGTTAGAATCCGAGTTTTTCCGGCTTTTCCTCTGCAACCCTTCCTTCTGTACCCCCCCCCGACAATAGGTGCCTTGTTGAGCCACGATCCGAAAGCCCCTTGCGATAAAGCCCTTCATTACGCCGAGTTGGTCAATGATCCACGGGTGGAAAAAGCCCGAGCGCTGCTGCTCGAAGCCCTCGAATCGCATCGTAGCAAGATCACCGCTGTCCGCCCGCCAAACCCAGATTTGGTCGCCGTTTACCAGGCAGAGCTTGATCGGCTGGCCAAAGCCCGAGGCGGGGCTACCTACTTCCCATACATCTCGAGCGGACTTGGGAATGGTCCTCTGATCGAGCTGGGGGACGGGAGTGTTAAGCTCGACTTCATCGTCGGGATTGGGGTGCATGGGATGGGCCATTCCAATCCGAAGATGCTAAGCGCCACGATCGATGCTGCCTTGGAAGACACCGTCATGCAGGGGAATCTTCAGCACGATTCGGCCTCGCTTTGGATGTGTGAAAAACTCATCGGCTTGGCTGGTCTGCAAGGTGCCCAGCTCGATCACTGCTTGCTGAGCACCAGCGGAGCGATGGCCAACGAGAACTCGCTGAAGATCGCTTTTCACAACCGCGCCCCTGCACAGCGCGTGATCTGCATCGACAACTGCTTTGCCGGTCGTTCGATCGCTCTAGCCTCACTGACCGACCGGCCTGCTTATCGCACCGGAGTCCCCAAAGCTCTCGATGTCGATTACTTGCCGATGTACCATCCGTCGGACCCGCAGGGGACCACCCAAGGTGCGATCCGCACTCTCAAGCACTTGCTGGAACGCTATCCGGGTCAACACGCATGCTTGTGGCTCGAACTGGTGGCTGGCGAAGGTGGCTATTACCCGGGGACCAAAGAGTACTTCGAGACCTTGTGCCAAATGTGCCACGATCACAATGTCTTGGTGATCTTCGACGAAGTCCAAACGTTTTCGCGACTGAGCCGTCCCTTTGCCTTCCAACACTTTGGGCTCGATCGCTTTGCCGATATCGTAACGCTTGGGAAAATCACCCAAGTCTGCGCGACCCTCTATGGCCAGGTGCTCAAGCCCAAGGGGCCGCTGCTGTCGCAGACCTTTACGGCCGCGACGGCTGCGATTCGTGCCGGACTGTCGGTCTTGGACCACCTCGATCAATCCAATTGCTTCGGAGACGACGGCTGGAACATGCAACGCCACAGGTACTTCCGAGCCAAGCTCGAGGGGCTCGCGACGAAGTATCCGGACAAACTCAGCGGGCCCTATGGTGAAGGGATGATGATCGCCTTTACTCCAGGAGATGGCAGCTCGGCAACTGCCTCGGCAATGCTAGGCAAGCTCTATGAACTAGGGCTGATGGGATTTGTTGCCGGCAGCAATCCAACGCGATTGCGTTTCCTGCCCCCGCCGGGTGTAACCACCAACGCACATATCGATATGGCTTGCCAGATCATTGAGCAAGCCCTGCAATCGCTCTAAACCTGCTCGACGCATCCTAAAAAAGGCATCCCTCCCAAAAGGCATTACAGAGGATGAACACCAAAGAGAATTCCACCAAACAAGTCTTCGACGGTGTCGAAGTCGATCTGAAGAGCCCCATGATGGCCGCCTTTTTGGCGCTGCTCCTACCAGGGGCCGGTCACTACTACCAAGGCCGCAAACAAAAAGCGATCCTGTTTGCAACTTGCATCCTGGGGTTGTTTATCGCCGGGTTCATCATCGGACGAGGTAGGGTCGTGTACGCTTATCCAAACACATTCAAGGTAACCAACCTGATCCGAATGCTGTCCAAGCAAGGACGGGCTCAGATCGCACAGGAAAGCTCTCAGGATTTCCGTATCCATTCCTATGCCCAAGCCTTGGTCGGTATCCCTGCATTTCCAATGATCCTTCAGTCCCGGATCGGTCCCAAACCAATCGATGAGCAATTCCTCGGGGGCTTCATGGCACCTCCGCCAAAGGGGATTCCCGGCGACGGCAATCCCGATTGGCTCTCCAAGTGGAACAACGAGGACTCCGCAGGGTTTGATCTCGGCTCACTCTATACGGCCGTGGCTGGCCTGTTAAATCTCCTCGTGATTTTTGACGCTTTCGCCGGCCCAATGCCGATCCCGATCGGACAATCGAAAAAGAAATCGACCTAGATTCAATTCTCTGTTCCAGCTCGCCATCACACGCTTAGAAGACCAACCCCAGCGATGCAGATACTCAAGGCCATCCGAGAACGTTTCCGCGATGTATTGCAAAAGCTCCTCGATGATCCTGCGATGGTCGAATCCTCTCTGGAACGCATCGTCGCCTCGCGAGACCCCTCGCTTGCCGACTACCAAGCCAACATCGCCATGCCCCTGCAAAAGGTCTTGGGCAAGCCCCCGTTGCAGATCGCGCAGGGTGTCGTCGACAATCTAGAACTATCGGATATTTGCGAATCGGTAAGCGTTGCCGGTGCCGGGTACATCAATCTGAGGCTCTCGCCCGGTTGGCTCTCTGAGCAGCTCGAGCAAGCCTACCGCGACGGACGACTCGCGGTCACTCTTGTCGATGCACCCAAAACCTACATCATCGATTACTCGTCCCCCAACGTGGCCAAGCCCATGCACGTCGGCCACATCCGCTCGACGGTCATCGGCGATGCGATCGCCAAGGTCTTGCGTTTCTTGGGGCACAAGGTCATCACGGACAATCATCTCGGGGACTGGGGCACCCAATTCGGAATGATCATCTACGGTTATAAAAACTTCTGCGACAAGGAGGCTTACAAGACGCATCCGGTGGCTGAGCTTAGCCGGCTCTATCGCAAGGTCCAGAGCATCAGCGGATACCAAGAGGCCGTGGCCCAAACCCCTAAGCTTGAGCAGGCCATCGAGTTTGCCAAACGCCGTGTCGAGCAGTTACAGGCCAAGCTTGCGGCCGCACCAGCCGATAAGAAAATTGCCAAGGAGTTGGCGGCAGCTGAGCGCGGCGTGGTCTCCTCTGAGGAGGAGTTGCAGAGCAATCATGAAAAGATTGCCCAGTCGCAAAAAGATGCATTGCTCGTGGCCGAGTCCACTGCGCATCCGGCGATTTACGAGAAGGTTTTGGCTCAGACGGCTGCATTGCATCGAGGAGATCTCGAGAATCTCAAGCTTTGGAACGAGTTTCTACCCAATTGCCGCGAAGAGATCGACATCATCTACCATCGATTGAACGTCGAGTTTGATCATTGGTACGGCGAGAGTTTTTACCACGATATGCTAGGGGCCGTTGTCGAGAACCTCTTTGCCAAGAATCTTGCGGTCCAGAGCGATGGTGCCGTGTGCGTGTTTCTCGACGGTTTCGATGCACCGATGATCGTCCAGAAACAAGACGGAGCTTATTTGTACGCGACGACCGATGTTGCGACCGCCATGTTCCGAGATCGCGAATTTTCGCCAGACGTGTCCTTGTACGTGGTGGACCATCGCCAAGGCGAGCATTTCAAAAAGCTCTTCGCCGTTTTGAATAAAATCGGGCTTGGCCATACCGATTTCCGCCACATCAGTTTCGGGACGGTCATGGGGACCGATGGCAAGCCGTTCAAGACACGTTCGGGAAGCACCGTGGGGCTCGAATCGATGCTCGACGAAGCGGTCGCGAGGGCAATGGAGGTCGTCTGCAATCCAGACCGGCTCACCGGCGTCGGAATCCAGATGGAGGATCAGGAGAAACTCCATATTGCCGAGACAGTCGGCTTGGGGGCGATCAAATATGCGGACCTTGCGCACAATCGGACCAGCGATTATGTATTTGACATGGACAAGATGGTCCGTCTCGATGGCAATACATCGGCTTACATTCAGTACTCATTTGCTCGAATCCGCAGCATATTGCGCAAGGCTGAGGAAAAAGGCATGGAGCAATCCAAGTGGCAAGTCGCAGAGCTACGGCTTAGCGAAGCCTCGGAGTTGGCGCTAGCCCTGCATCTAGTCCGGTTCGAGGAGATGCTCCATCAATCGATGCAGGACTATACGCCGAATTTGATCACCGAGTATTTGTATGAGTTGGCCAAGCACTTCAGCAGTTTCTACGATCAGTGCTCGGTCCTCAACGCCCCGTCGCAGGACGAGGCGTTTTCGCGGTTGAAGCTCTCGTCGATCGTTGCCCAGAACCTCAAGATAGGTTTGGAACTACTGGGCATAGGAGTCGTCGAGAGAATGTAATAGCCGGTAGCTGATCGAGAAGAACTACTGCCATCAATCCGACAGCTCGACCCCTACGTCAACAACGTCCGCCGTCAACACAGTCAACACAGTCAATCCAGTCTGTTTTGGCTCAGCGTATGTAGCCTAAACGTTGGTTAGGTTTAGCTTAGTAAATGAATGAAACAACGATTGCTGTGCGTCTTGGTGGCTCGGCCCCCAAACCCCCGGGATTTATCGCATTGTGGCCAAAGGCAAGTGGCACTTGCCGGGCGGGAGAATCCGACCTCCACGCCCTTTGCACTTGCCTTCAGCATCGAGCGCCAGCTCGGCTGCGTTCATGGCTGATACCTCAATGGAACGTTAATTTCTAGCCTCAAGCCTCTAGCCTGCTTAGGATGCGTTTGCGTTGCTGTTGGGTCGGAAGATCCGAGAAAGATCGATTCGACATGTCATCTCTCACCGGGTGGAGAAAACGCGAGTTGGGACTCTCTCAGCTCACCCGGGTTATGGTTGCCGTTGCGGAGAAATTGGGCGCGGAGGTTCTAGTGGGAAAACGACGGAGAGGAGTGCAGACCCGCATGCCGTGATCGTGTGGGGAGGGTGCCCGAAACGGGCATCCTTACCCGATAACGTACGTCTTCAGAGGCAGTTGACACATACAAACTCCGCTCTAGCTCATCGGGAATTTTCGGGTTATCCCCCGAGGCTAATTACCCACAGAATCTCTCGGGAAAAGCGTGCAAAGGTGAGATTTTCAGACGTCTGGCGATCATTCGCCCAGAGCGAACGGCAACGCCGCCTAACGGCGGTGGTTTTTCTGA
>CAILTZ010000192.1 GCA_903837255.1 uncultured Pirellula sp.
CCATCGCGCGAGGCAACCTCGCGCGCTTTTCGCTTCTCGACCTTCGAAAGATCTGCCTTCAAATCGTAAATCCGCTTTTCAGCCAGTCGCCGGTCAACCTCCAACTGCTTCTCGCCAGGACCTCGCATCCCGACACCCATGGTCTGTCGCGATAAGTGTGTCCACATCCGCTTGAGCCTAGGAAGCGAATATTCAAGCTGAGCCAATTCGACGGCCAAGCGAGCTTCGTGAGTCCTAGCGTTGGTCGCAAAGATGTCCAAGATCAATTCAGAGCGGTCAATGACTTTCGTGCTCAACGCCTTTTCAAGATTTCGCGTCTGGGCCGGCGTCAGATCGTTGTCGAACAAAACCACATCGGCCCGAGTGTGCTCGACAAAATTCGCCAACTCCTCGACCTTGCCCCGACCCAAATAGGTCGACTGGTCGGGATGCTCGCGCTTCTGGAAAATCGTTCCGCAAACTTCGATCCCAGCCGTTTGGGCTAGACCTTTAAGTTCGTCAAACGGATCGTCACACACAGCGTCTTTTGGTAGAAGCAATCGAGCCAGAACGCCTTTTTCACTGGCTAAACTTTGCGATCGGTCGTGCGTGGGCACTAGTTTTGGGTTCTCCCTTGTATCATCGTTGATCGGTTGTAGAGGATCGGTTGTAGGTGATCGGTATTGAGCTGGATCGATGGAACCGGCTAGGACGTTGCCTCGATGCAAGATTGTACTCCAAAGGACTCCGCCAAGTCACCTGCCGAAACCTTAGACGGCCTCTGAGTTCGCTTCGTTCACCAACAAAAGTCTATCTGCGGCAAAATTCCCCCTTTTTCCTAAAAACAACCGCTCAACAAGCGGCTGACGCAATCGACCTGCTGCCTGGAAAGTGGTCGGCAACCCGCAAGGGGGAGTTACCCCCCGTTAATATAGGCCTCATGGGGCCCTGGGGGCTATTGGCAGCAAAGCCCCACCGAGCTGCTTTTTTCGTCAGGTTTCACCCAATGCGACCTGTGGGCTCAGCACATAAAAACCCCATGAATTTGTCTTTTATTTTTGCTTGACTTTAGAGGGCCAGTACTAATAATCCGATAAATCAACACCCAGATGCGAGCGATGGAGCTTGTCTCTGATGAATAACCCTCACAAGGTTCATGAAACAATGAGCAGTCTTTGCAAGAACGTTTTCGAAGCTATTCTCAAATACGGTCACGATGAGGATTTTGATCCCATCGCCGACGGGAAGTTTCTTCCCACCGACGCACCCGCCGGTTCCCAGGAGAAGATCGAAGTACTTCGCCGTCGCGTCGAATTGGGGCAACCACTTTGGCACAACGATGACCGGGTAGATTACAGCGGTTTGACCGGAGCAATCCGCCCCCGAGAGTAAGCTTCTCGGCCACGACTCGATAAACAACTCGGAAAGGCCGGTTCTAGCCCTAGAACTGGCCTTTTTGCTTTGTTCATGCCCAATGGACCACACCACCCCGATCGGCAACCCACCCCAGCGAAACCTATATGGGACTCGAATTGTTCTTAGTGGAAGGGGAATCGGCAGGATCTGCCGTCGAGCGGGTTTGCAACCACGAATTCCAATCCGTTCTTGCCATGCAAGGCAAACCGATGAACGCCTGGAAAGCCTCGCGAACCAAAGTCGAATCAAACAGATTGTTCCAGGAAGTCATTCAGACCATCGGTGCAGGGATCTGCGATGAATTCGAACTGAGAAACTGCCGATTTGAAAAAGTCATTCTCCTGTTCGATCCAGATGCCGACGGAATCCACGGCTGCTCTCTAATGCTTTGGTTTTTTTATCGATGGATGCCCGACCTGCTTTCCTCCGGTCGATTGTTTGTCGCCAACCCCCCAATATGCGAATTGGTAGACCCCTCCCATCGCCGGCGAGCTTTCCCCACCCATCCCAGGGAACGTGACGAACTTCTCTCAGAATGGAAAAAAAACTTGCCCAGCGATGCTCAAGATCGCGATGCTCAAGATCGAATCGAACATCGCCCTTTTCGGGGCCTGGCGAGCCTCGGCCAGGAACTCCTCTACACCAGTTGCATCGGGCCCCAAACACGGATGATTCGATGTCTTCGGATCCAAGATGCACAGGCGTCCCTCAAGGCATTTGGCTTGGAGGACAAGCCCTCTGCCAAGCCCTGACTAAGTTGGCTTTCCGGCACGCTCAACATCAAGTACCCAAGGCTCCTTGGGAATTCTATGCCACCAGTCCTTCAGCCCAATTGCAACGGCTAGTAAATCCGATGCGCTGATTGGGGCATCGGTCTGGGTCAAACCAAGCGAATTGGCTATCCAACCAACAATCCGCTCCGGACCAATACCCCGCTGACGCCACTGAGACAGCCGCGTGTCGCCATGCCGTTTGGCAAGCCGTTTGCCATCGGGACCAACCACCAAAGGAACATGCAACCAATGCGGAGCCTCCCAGCCCAAAGCCCCATAGATCGCAAGCTGTCGGTACGTGCTATACACCAAGTCATCTCCCCGGACCACATGCGTGATCTTCTGAAAGTGATCGTCGACCGTTACGGCGAGCTGATAAGCAGGTGGACCATAATTGCGAGCCACGACAAAATCGCCCAAGAACCTCTTCGCATCGAGTCGTTGAGATCCTAGGTAGTCATCCATCCACTGGATTGTCCCTTCGCCAAAACGAAATCGCCACGCATACCGTTCCCCCTTTGCATCGAGTTCCTTAGAGTCCTCCACGGAGCGACTCGCACAGTGGCCTGAATACACCACAC
The DNA here is from genome assembly GCA_903837255.1 of uncultured Pirellula sp. Classification (GTDB taxonomy): domain Bacteria; phylum Planctomycetota; class Planctomycetia; order Pirellulales; family Pirellulaceae; genus JBKCUI01. The sequence continues at coordinate 2,750 of CAILTZ010000192.1, forward strand.
CATCGAGAAAGGACTCATGAGGAGCCGACCAGCAAGCCTCGATTTGCGTGCGGCTGCATGTGCACGGATAGACCAGATGCTTGCGTTTAAGCTCGTCCAGTACATCGAGATAAAAATCGGTCCGGGACGATTGCAAGGCTGCGGTTGTGTCCCAATCAATCCCCAACCATCGAAGATCATCGATGGCTTGCTCGTTGGCCCAAGCCTTCGTGCGTGGAGTATCCAGGTCCTCGATCCGCAGTACCAACTCCCCGGCCTGGCAACGAACATGCAACCAAGCGATCAAGAAGGTCCGGGCATTTCCAAGGTGTTGTGCACCGGTTGGCGAGGGGGCCAATCGCCCCCGAAGCTTGCTAGATGACCCTTCGTCTGAAATCACAGATCATCCGGGTCATTCGAGATTTTTGGCATGATTCGCAAATCATGCTCGATGGGATCCAGCAATCCTGGTTTTGCATGCATGAGCAACACAGTACGGGACCTGGTTTGGACTGTCGTCGGCGAGATTTCCAGCTTGGATAACTCCGCATCCGTCCATCCCACTGCGATCCATTCTCCACGGGCCAGTGGGTAATCCGAAAGGATCTTCTGAAGCATCTCACCAAGCGACAGATCGTCTGCTTTTCCGAGAGTTTGGTCTTCGCTGTTGGCAGTAACTTTCCAAGAGAATGAATCCGAGTTACCCGGAGAGAGGACCTGTCCGGTCGCTTGCCCGCTGGCTTCAATGCTACCGACATCGGCTCTGAGGAATTCCCCGGAGCCATCGAATCCAATGAGCACTACGTCACGAAGCCCCGCGCCGCTTTGGTTGGTGACCTGAAAGGTTCGTGCAGATTCGTCGACTTGCCAAGTCACAGCGCCATCGAGCGAGATGACCTCTTCGGATTGCACCAACCCAGTCGTATTGGATAGCACCGGGAAGGATTGGAAGCCCGAACCATTCTGGTCGGCGATTCGATAGGAGAGCAAGCCTCCGCGGGAATTAGAAACTCGCTGAAGGTGCTTGGGCATCGGACTGACGACACCCTGGCCTTCGGGATACACGACCTTGTAGTTGGTGGTAAGCGAGGTGTACAGGGCATGGTAGGAGGACGAGGGGCAGGACTGATCGCGGCTCGGCTCGAAGCCGACGCCACAGCCATAGTCGTTGACGTGCAGCGAGGCGCG
>CAILTZ010000193.1 GCA_903837255.1 uncultured Pirellula sp.
AACCTACCATCGACATCGGTAAGAGTTCGGTATACCAACCCATGCCGATGAGATAAGGCTGACATTTTTGGAGAGCTTGCCCATTGTTTTCATCGACGCCGATCTCGATCCACTTCAAACGATCACCGATCTTGGGATAGAGTTTTGCGCGCATTTGACTGGCAACCCAACCGGCAATCTCCTCGGCGGTCGTATTGACGATTGGCATAAGCATGCAGTCCTCCTTGGGAAATACCCATCGCTTTTGCCGGAATCGCATAACCACCTCTTGGTCTTGGACCTCGACATGGATCATCGGATGATTCATGGCCACGAGCATGTGGTGATCGAGTTGTTTGACCAACTCTGCAAGAGAGTCTCGAAACGCGATGAAATCAATCACGTAGCGATTCTCGTCGAGTTCGCCGGCCACCTCGGCCCTGAGGCCGTAGTTGTGACCGTGCACGCACTCGCAGATATCGCCCGCAAAGGTAATAAAATGCGCCGAAGAGAAAACGAGTTGCTCCTTTTGTAGTAGGACGCGAAACTCTTTTTTTTCCTTCATCGATTCATCTCTTTTCTAGTTGATCGGCTTATCCATAACTGCAATAACCTCGGACCAGTCCATCTACTTGGACTGAAACATCGGTGCATTGGGGTTGCCTCGCGAGAGCAGATAAGCGATCAGATCGAGGGCTTCGTCCTCGTTGAGCTTATCCATCAGTTCGGCTGGCATCAGCGAAATCGCAGATGTCTTCTCTTGTTCGACGTCCTTGCGGTCGACCGTCACGGTCTTGGTCGCATCCTCAGGATCGACCACAATCGTGACCTTGCCCCCAACATCATTGACGATCCGCCCGGTGTGGAGCGTCCCGTCTTCCATCTGCAGAACCATCGTTTTGTACTGATCAGAGATGACCTGACTGGGTCGCACAATCGCATCGATCAAGTCCGTGACGGCGAAGCGTCCTGCGGCTTGGGTCAGGTCCGGGCCGGTCGCTCCACCCTCCCCACCGAAACGATGGCAGATCACGCATCGCGCTGCGGCATACATGTTCTTACCGTTTTCAAAGTTTCGGCCTTTCATTCTCTCTGACGTCAGCTTGCCAAGCGACTCGGTCGTATAAGTCTTTCCAGGTCCCTTGGGCTCTGGAAGCTTCTTCGGCAATGCCGCCGGCTTGCGAACCCCCAACGCTTCAAGAACGAATCGCTCCTGATCGCTAGAGAATGCATAAGCGTCGTTGGCAGCGTTGATGAGGAACTTCTCATAGCTGTTTCCACCCTTCCACTGCTGTGCCTTCTCAAACCACTGGAAGAACTCCTTGCGCTGTTCAACAGTCCACCCCTCCTTGAGATTTCGCATCGAAAAAGCTATGTGGAACTGTTGCAAGTCGGGTTGGTTTTCAAGCATGGCCACGATCGGTCCAGCATAACCTTTGTTCCGCTCCAAAATATCTGTGTAGTCCGCCTCGGTCATCTTTCGCTCCTTGGACAGTAGCGACAGGGCCTTCTTGGCCAAAACAGGCGATTGCAGGTGAGTCAGGAGAATGACCAACTCACGGTCCATCAAATCATCCCCGGAAGGGAACAATGGTTCGATCACTCCGAGCAACGAATCGCGGAGCGACTCGTCGACCTGCCCCAAACGGATCATGACCAGTTGGGCTGCACGAATAAGATCGAGCCGTTGGGACATCGAGAGAGACGCAAGCTGTAGCGTTCCTAGACGCATCAGCAATGGCTCTTTGAGTTCCGGCTCTGCGATGCGTGCCAAACCGATCACACCCGTGATGATCGTATTCGCATCGGTGCTCTTCAAAATAAGCGGTGCCCACTTGGACGCACTGACACGCTCGAGCGCTACGCGAGCCGCATAGCGAATATAGCGATCGTTGCTGCCCAACTGCGAAACGAGCCTGGCGATGGTCGCATCGTCCTTCTCTTGTTCGTTGTGCAGAACCTCGATCGCTCGCCGCTGTGCATGGGCTTCGCTCAAGGCAATCTTCGGAGTCGGCGAGGTCGATTCGCTGCCTACGTAACGAACTCGGTACAGCTCCGATTGAGTACCGCGGCCACCGACCGTGAAGTACAAGTGCCCATCCTTGCCAACCGTGACATCCGTCAGTGGCAACGGGGTGCGAGACAAAAACTCTTCCTTGGTGGCCTTGTACGACGCACCATTGGGCTCCATGTGAATCGCGTACATGGTTCCAAAGGTCCAGTCGCAAATGTACAGAGCCTTTTGGTACTTGGCCGGGAACTTGGTCCCCGTTCCGAACTCCACTCCAACCGGGGATCCCGGCCCAATATTCACCAGAGCAGGCAAACTGTCAGCATAGTACTCGGGCCACTTGCCCGTTCCACTCCGCCATCCGAACTCGCTGCCGCTCGTGGCATGAACGACCCGAGTTGGACGGTACCAAGGCGTCCCGATGTCCCACTCCATGTCCGCGTCATAGACGAACATCTCTCCTGCTGAATCAAAATCGAAATCGTATTGATTGCGATATCCCACCGTGAACATCTCCCATTCCTTGCCCTCCGGATCGGTCTTGGCAATCCAACCCCCTGGTGCCAAGATTCCCGCCGCGTGACCGTTGGCATCCCATTGCCTTGGCAACAGCAAATCCTCGTCCCAATTAGGAACAATTCGGCTGGTATAGCCCTCGGGCAACGTCGCTTTGAGTTGCTCGCTTCGCGAACCTCCCATCGTCTGCGGCGGAGCGTTGGTTTTGCGATCCATAGGAGGAAGTGTGTGATTACCGCAGCATACATAAATCGATTTGCCGTCCGGAGACAACCGCAGCGCGTGCGGGCCATGCTCTCCTCCTCCGCGAAACTCCTTGATCTTCTTGATCTCATCGTACTGATCGTCGCCGTTGGTGTCCTTCAACCGATACAACCCACTGCCGATCCCACCGTTGACGCAAACATAAAGACTATCAAACGCATAAAGCAATCCTTGAGCCGACGAAATGTTCAGCGGGATTCGCTCGACCTTGGTCTCTTCCTGGGTTCCAGGCTTGGCAGGCGTCACCCGAAACAGACCCTTGTCCCCTTGATCGCTGACGATCAACCGACCCTTGGGATCGCTGGTGATGCATACCCATGAACCGAGCTCATCTTTAGGAACTCGAAACAATTGATCGATCACAAACCCCGACGGAATCGCAAATTCGCTCGACGATCCACCAGAGCCGCCATCGAGGACATTCCCCCAAGGCCCATCGCCGTACTTGGCGATCAACTTCGCAGGCTTTGTCTCTGTAGGCTTGTCCTTCGGAGCAGCCGCCCATGTCCCATCGCTCAAGAGCGTTTGTACCTTGCCATTGGCATCGATCCAAGCCAACTTCGCGACCAATGCGGCAATCCCGCCGGTGTTCCAAACCTCGATCACCAATTCATTCTTTCCGACGGAAAGTGCATTGCTGACGTCAACGCGCAGTCCCTCTTCCCAGGATTCACTCTGACCCACTTGCTTGCCGTTGAGCGTGATCGACATACCATTGTCCGCCGATGCGACCAACCAAGCCTGTGTCTTCCCCGAGACCTCAAAGCTTTTGCGGATCACATAGCGAGTGTCTGGATTGTCCCCCCAAATCCACTGCGGACGCCCACCCTCCTTGAGGGCTTTGTCTCGGAGCGAACCGCCCGCCGAATCGACGGCTACCTCAGGTGCTCCCTGGATGGGTGCCGGCACGGAAGCCTGGCTGTATACTTTATTGGCTTTCCCCGCCAACTCCTGGGCTAACGAGGATTCAAAGGCCAGGACAGGCAAGCAAACGGCGATACCTGCCAACGATCGGTAAAAAAGATCGGAACGAAAAAGACGACGCATAAACACACCCAAGCAGTCGAAGTGTTAAAAGGGGGGATGTCTCCAGGACAGGGAGATCACAAACGGTAAATGTAGTCTAACGCAAAATACCCTTTCACTGGTAGGCGTCGGGGCGAAGAAGCCGTTTGCAAGCGAAAAGAATCCCGGCAATCTGTTTCCCAATGGACTTTTGTTTTATAGTACTAACCGTCATCCTTAACAGTCCTGGTCCGACCCATCTTTGAACCGATCCGAGCCTCCCGTGCGAATCGTTGTCTGCGAATCCCCCGAACAAGTTGCCGAAGTCGCAGCTGATGAATCGATCGAATATCTGGGGCTTGCTTGTGCATCAACCGCCAAGAATCCCGAGTCAACCGTGCTCGGTCTAGCCACCGGTAGCACCCCGCTGGGGCTTTACCAAAAATGGATCGAGCGATTTCGTTCGGGCGAAATCTCCTTTCGAAACGTGGTGTCCTTTAATCTGGACGAGTACTGCGGTGTGCCTCCCGAAGACCCACAAAGCTACCACTACTTTATGCAAGGGAACCTTTTTAAGCACATCGATATCCTGCCACAGAACACGCATATCCCTCACACAAACAGCGATGACCTACCGGCCAGCGCGGAAGCTTATGAAATCGCCATCGCCCAAGCCGGCGGGATCGATCTGCAAATCCTCGGGATCGGCTCCGAAGGCCATATCGGATTCAACGAGCTGGGCTCTTCTTTCTCCTCAGCAACTCGCGTCAAAACACTGACCTCGAAAACCAGACAGGACAACGCTAGGTTCTTCGCATCCCTAGAACAAGTCCCCAAAATGGCTATCACGATGGGCCTGGGCACCATCATGAACGCCCGCGCAGTCCTGCTTCTGGCAACCGGGCTTCACAAGGCCCAGACGATACGCGATACGGTCGAAGGACCGGTCACAGCCATGGTCCCTGCATCGATCTTGCAGTTCCATCCAAATGCAACCCTGATCCTCGATGCTGCCGCCGCCAGCAAGCTTGCTCACCTAGACTACTATTTGGAATGCGAAAGAAACCAGCAATCGCTATGAGTTCTAACAACTATCACAACTCCACCGCAGAACACGCACGACTCAAGCAAGCTAGCCACCGTGACGCCAATTGGCAACGCTGGGGCACCTATCTCTCCGAACGCCAATGGGGCACCGTTCGCGAAGACTACTCGGATAATCAAGAAGCCTGGTTCTTTCTCCCCCATGATCATGCCCGTTCACGAGCCTATCGATGGGGTGAAGATGGACTCATGGGGATCTGCGATCGCCAAGGTCGACTCTGTTTCTCGTTCGCCTTCTGGAACACTCGAGATCCGATCCTCAAAGAGCGTCTCTACGGCTTATCAGGCCCCGAGGGAAACCACGGTGAGGATGTCAAAGAGACTTATTTTTATGTCGATGCCACTCCAACCTGCTCGTATGCCAAAGCGATCTACAAGTATCCTCATTCGCGGTTCCCCTACGAGAAGCTAACCGAAATCAATCGCAGTCGCTCTCGCTTCGATCCAGAGTTCGAACTGGCCGATGCAGGAGCCTTCGATGAAAACGATTACTTCGACTGCGAAGTCGAATATGCCAAGCAATCCGCCGACGACATTCTGATCAAGCTGACGGTCCACAACCGCGGCTCAAGGCCAGCTGTCCTCCACCTGCTACCGCAACTGTGGTTCCATAACTCATGGGTCTGGGGTTGTACCCACGACGGCTGCGCCGCAAAACCTCGCATGCGTTTGATCTACCCCGAGAATGAACCAGCAGGGGTCGTTCTGTGCGACCATGAAACCCTCGGCCACCTCGAATTCCGAGTCCAATCCGAACTGGATCACGAACAACCCGAATGGCTCTTCACCGAAAATGACACCAACACCACCCGGCATCCAGGTGCCGTCTCCGGTGGTACCTACTTCAAAGACGCATTTCACGAACACATTGTCCAAGGGGACAAAAGCAAAGTCAACCCACGGCCTTTCGGCACCAAATGCGGTGCTCATTTCATGGTGATCATCCACCCAAATCGCCCGACCGTTCTGCGATGCCGACTGACTGGAACCGACGAAAACCAACGACTCCTCTCAGTGCCCGTCGTCGGTGGCAAAGCTCCCGAAAATTACTCCCCTCTGGCAATCATCGACGGGTCCTTTGACGAAATCGTTGCCACTCGCAAGAAAGAAGCCGACGAATACTACGAAGCCTGCATCCCACACGAACTCAACGACGACGAAAAGCTCGTTACGCGTCAAGCTTACGCGGGGCTGCTCTGGACGAAACAATTCTACTACTACGTCGTCGACGCTTGGATGCAAGGCGACCCCGAAGGTCGACAGCTACCCTCGTCGCGCTTCCAAGGTCGAAACGCGGACTGGAAACACCTATTCAACCGCGACGTGATCAGCATGCCGGACAAATGGGAGTACCCCTGGTACGCCGCTTGGGACCTCGCATTCCACATGATCCCGATGTCGCGGATCGACCCAGAGTTTGCCAAGAGTCAACTGCTGCTGTTCCTGCGCGAATGGTACATGCACCCCAACGGCCAAATCCCCGCCTACGAATGGGCCCTGAGCGATGTCAACCCGCCCGTGCACGCTTGGGCCTGCTGGCAAGTCTACCAGCAATCAGGCGACCGCGAGTTCCTCGCCAGAACCTTTCAGAAACTCCTGCTGAACTTCACCTGGTGGGTCAACCGCAAAGACACCCGCGGACAGCACGTCTTCAGCGGCGGATTCCTGGGGCTAGATAATATCGGAGTCTTTGACCGCAGCGCTCCTCTACCTGGTGGAGGGATCCTCGACCAAGCCGACGCGACGGCCTGGATGGCGTTCTACTGCGGTTGCATGCTCCAGATGGCGCTCGAACTTGCCGACGACTCCCAAGCTTACTCGGATATGGCTAGCAAGTTCTTCGAACACTATGTGGCAATCTCAGAAGCCATGAACTCTCTGCACGGCACCGGCCTGTGGGAAGATAACGATGGATTCTATTACGACCACTTGTACCGCGACGGCAAAAGCATCCCGCTCAAAGTCCGCTCGCTCGTCGGGCTCATCCCCCTGTGTTCAAACGTCATTCTCTATGACTCAGTGATCGAAAAACTTCCCGGTTTCAAGAATCGTATGAACTGGTTCTTGAACAACAAACCGCAGTTGGCCAAGTACATGACCTACCTGGAACAAAAGTCCAGCAAAGGGGACGTCGGGGGCATGCGATTGCTGGCAATCCCATCCACCGAGCGACTTAGAAGCCTGCTAACCTACATGCTCGATGAAGATGAATTCCTCTCCCCTTACGGGATCCGCTCCCTGTCAGCTGTTCACAAAGAAAATCCCTTTGTGTTCGAACATGACAGTGGCACCAGTTCAGTTGGCTATGTGCCTGGCGAAAGCAATACAGGTATGTTCGGCGGAAACAGCAATTGGCGAGGACCCGTTTGGTTTCCTCTCAATTATCTGATCGTCGCTTCGCTGAGATCCTATTATGAATACTACGGCGATAGCTTCACCATGGAGTGCCCGACCGGGTCAGGACAACACCGAAACCTTATGCAAATCGCTGACGAAATTGAACGGCGTTTGGTGAAACTATTTGTCAAGGACTCCGAGGGTCGTCGTCCATGCCACGGCCAGGATCCTCGCTATTGGAAGGACTCCAATTGGCAGGACCTCGTCCTGTTCTACGAATATTTCAACGGCGACAATGGACAGGGATTAGGTGCCAACCACCAAACCGGTTGGACCGCTCTGGTCTCGACAATCCTCGAGCACCAAGCCGCTAGCCGTGCCTCAAACCATCTCGACAACCAATGATCGATCTACCCGCCCTGCGCCTCTGCGTCTGCCTTGCATGCTCGCTGGCTCTATCCCCACTGAATCATGCATTTGCCCAAACCAACTTCCTGGTCATCCTGTGCGATGATCTTGGATACTCGGATTTGGGTTGCTATGGAAGCGAGATCCACACCCCGCAACTCGATGCGATCGCGGCCTCGGGCAAGCGATTCTCGCAGTTCTACAACACGGCTCGATGCTGGCCCACACGCGGTGCATTGCTCACGGGCTACTATGCACAGCAGATCCGACGCGACAGTGTCCCTGGGGTAAAAAGCGGCGGCCAAGGCCAACGGCCCTCTTGGGCAAAACTCCTGCCCGAACGGCTAGCACCCTACGGCTACCACTCCTACCACTCGGGCAAATGGCACGTCGATGGGCTACCTACCAAAAACGGGTTCGAAAAATCATACAGCCTTCAAGATCACGATCGGCATTTTCAACCCAAAAACCACACGCTCGACGACAAACCTCTTCCAGCCGTGGAACCTTCTGATCATTACTACTCCAGCACCGAGATTGCCTCTCGCGCAATCGAACAACTCGGCTACCATCAAGCGAACCATCAAGGCAAACCGTTCTTCTCGTTTGTCGCCTTTACGGCTCCTCACTTCCCTCTCCATGCTCCCCGAGCATTAGTCGAAAAATACAAATCCAAGTACCTAGTTGGATGGGAACGAATACGACAACAGCGATGGGAGAAAATGAAGACTCTTGGACTGGATTTCGGACTCTCGCACCCCA
>CAILTZ010000194.1 GCA_903837255.1 uncultured Pirellula sp.
CGATTCGATCTGGGTTTGCAAATCCTTGTGGTTAGCAACGATCTGGCGAAGATTCGCTTGGCTGGTCTCGATGGCTTCATCGACCAGCGCCTGCTCGACCTTGGCGTCCTGAAGCAGATGGGTGACCTCCGACAGGGATTGCGTTTGGATCTCCATATTCCGCTCAAACTCAACCTTGAGCGATTGCACTTCGGACTGCAGGTCCGAGCGATCTTGCTCCAGGGCTTCGCAGTTTTCTTGGAGGCGGTTTGCCTCGTCGCCGAGTTTTTCTATTCGGCGTTCGATCGATTGTTGATCGCGTTGGAACTGGCGTTGGTTGGCTTCATACTCCGTGCGAGATTGTTCGAAAGCTTCGCGAGCCATTGCGGATTGCTCTTCGAGTTCTAGGATTTCTTGACGGATCTTTTCCCGCTGGGACTTGAGATCTACCAAATGATCTTTTTTGGCCTCGATTTCAGCATCGACTCCGCAGAGCTTCATCTTGGCATACTCTGAGTCGGCGCGGAGCTGGGCAATGTTGCTTTGCAACGATTCGACGTCGTCGCTCAATCGATTTCGATTACGGCCAAACTCCTCGGATTCGTTGATCCACTCGGATGCCTTGATCTGAGCCGCGACTGCTTGAGCATCGTAGTCTCGTACGGCGTTTTCCAGACGATCCAACTGGAGCTTTTGCAATTTCCAGTCAGCGATCCATTTTTGGTAGAGTTGGGATAGGGATCGGACATGTTCGGACATGGCTTCGATACGGCGGCCCGACTCCTTGCGGATTCGGTCGCTACCGATCTCACGGACCGATCGATCGTAGAATAGGCTGATGCCCGCCAGCAAGAAGACCATCGCGCCGGCGAGATTGAATAGCACAAACTCATGGTCGGCAAACTGCCGTCCATAATTCCAAAAGTTGGTGGCTGCAGTTACGGCAATACCCAAGCCGAACAATGCAAAAGTCATTACGCTTGGCCAGCGACCTCGGTTGGCTTGTTCCTCATCCTTCTGCATCCAAGTACGGACTGAGGAATTGTAGGAGTCCAGGACACGCACGAGTCTATCGACCGTCGTATCGTCCAGCAATCGCTCATCGGTGGTAAGAGGTTTAGAGCGGCTGCCAAGTCCCTGAGACTCTGGCGAATCGTTGTTGACAGATCCTGGCAATGACCAATTCCCTTCGGTCGAAACCCTCTCCTTGCTAATTTGCTCGATCGATTCGAGGACTTGGGTTTTCACGATTTCTCTCCAGTGGCGAGTTTGTTTAACGGATTGTTGACGTCGCTTGACGACAGTTTCGAAGTTCGTCAATCCTTTCCCAAACCCGCCAGCTTTCCTTGTCGAATCCGTGGGAGAAGTTTACCTGAACTCCCAATCGGCGGAACAAGTGTTATAATCGGAGTGTTTTTTGCGATTGAGAGGAGGAAAGATTCATGTCGTCGACTCCCATGAGGATTTTGGTTACGGCTCAGGCGTTCGCGGTCAGCGGAACAGCTTACCGAGAGAGGTTGGGTAAGCTGGGTTGCCAGGTTGTCGATGCCAAAAGCTGGGGTCCATTGACTCTCGATCAGCTCATCGAGCAGGGGCAAGGGTGTGATGCGATCATCGCTGCGATCGATCCGTACTGCGAGGCGGCCTTCAGAGCCCTGCCTCAGCTGAAACTCGTTGCACGATGCGGAATTGGGATCGACAGTGTTGATTTGGATTCGGCCACCCAACATGGAATCATCGTGACCAATGTACCTGATGCGATGACCGACGCGGTGGCCGATTATTGCATGGGATTGTTGCTCTCGATCGCCCGCCATATCCATATTGGCTATGCTTGCATGCAGTCGGGGGGATGGGCCGAATTCCCAGGTGTCGAACTTCGAGGGAAAACCCTCGGGCTCGTTGGGTTTGGTCGCATCGGGCAAGCTGTCGCGAACCGTGCCTTGGGCTTCGGATTGAAAATTGCCGTCCACGATCCATGGATGCAATCGGCGATTGCTTTAGGTGGGTGTAACGCCGAACTCGCGGCTCTCGGGGCTCGGTGCCAATGGATGGAATTGCCGGATCTCTTGGGATGCTCTGACTTTGTCTCGATCCATGCACCAAACAACCGGCAAACACGGCACATGATCGGCCGACAAGCTTTTCTCAAGATGCGCAAGTCCGCCTATTTGATCAACACGGCGCGAGGAGCATTGGTCGACCCCGAAGCCCTTATGCATGCGGTCAGTACAGGCCAAATCGCTGGGGCGGCCATGGACGTTTACGAACAAGAACCCTTGCCTGTAGATCACCCCCTTCGTTCCACCCCAAGATTGCTACTGACACCTCACAACGCTTTCAACTCCCGTGAGGCGGCCGAGCGCATGAGCCAAGGTTGCTTCGAGCCGATTGTGGATATCCTTGAAGGACGATCGCCCAAATCGGTGTGCAATCCCGATGTGCTTAAATCCAACGCGCTGCGTGTCAAACAGTGGACCCTTTAATCAACCGTCATTCATTAATAGCCAACGACTTTTAGCCAACGATCTTTACCGAACTGACCTAGCCACATCATGAAAACCAACTCTGTCCTCGAAGCACTAAAAAGGGGTGAGCCCCAAGTTGGGACCTGGTTGTCGCTGTCGAGTCCTTTGGCTGCAAGGTTCATGGCCAGGGTAGGCTTTCCCTGGTTGACCCTCGACATGGAGCACAGCAACTGCAATTGGGAGACCGCCTCGGCAATCTTTGCACACATTGCCGAAGCGCATTGCGTACCGCTGATTCGCGTCCCATCGATCACTCACGAGAATGCCAAGCGAGCTTTGGACTTGGGGGCTTATGGCATTGTATTTCCGATGTGCAATACGGTCGAACTCGCTGAGTTGGCTGTGTCGAGTTGCAAGTATCCGCCCACGGGGACTCGCAGCGTCGGGGGCAGCCTGCACGCCTTAAACTACTCAACCAATGCTTCGGAATACTACCGGCATGCCAACGAACAAGTTTTGGTGATCGTCCAAGCCGAGCACATCGATGCGGTCGATCAAATCGACGCTATCCTCAGCGTGCCAGGGGTCGACGCGGTCTTCGTCGGACCGAATGATTTGTTGGCATCCATGGGCAAAACCCCTCAAATGGAGACCGATGATCCGCAGTTCGTCGAGGCGCTCGACAGGATCTTGAGATCGGCCAAGTCCCATGGTGTTGCTCCAGGTATCCATGTCGCTGACGCCGACGCGGCAAAACGACGGATCGAACAAGGCTGGCAATTCATCGCCATCAGCAGCGAACTCGGATTCATGAATCAGGCCGCTGCCTCGACCCTCCAAGGTCTTGGTCGTTCGGGTGCTCCTCCGACAGCTCGCTATTGATCGAAAACAACGGATTAGGAATAAACGAATGCGACACTGGATCGTCGGATATCTGCTTCTGAGTTGGATTTTTCTTGCGCACCCAGACCTGCAAGCTCAGGATAGCCGGGAGCCACGCGGGACTGCGAAGAACAGCGGCCTAGCGATCCTCCAGACCGAGCAAGGACCTTATCCGGGCATCGGCGTTGGGCAGGTCTTGATCGCCGCTGGCCAAGTTGCATCGGACGCCACGGTGCGCGTGGTAGCCAGCGAAAAAAATCAACGAATCTTCTATCCGGCGATCGAGATCGTATCGATCGAACCAGAGTCCCAAGACAAGGTCGCTCTTAATGAACCGAATCCATCGGGTGAACGAAGGATCGGCGATGGTTCGGTCATGCGGCGATTGCGCAAAGCAATCGAAAGAGTTCGCGAATACATCGATCCTGTGGAACATGTTCGAATCCACTTTTTGTTTACCGGCGATGCGCCGTTGGAGATTCAGCTCGATGGAGAGGTTAAGCAGACCATCGAGCTAGTCCCTCAACGGATCGACGAACGCAAAGTCGATCGGGCGACGTCCAATCGTTGGACGCTGCTCTTAGACCAGTGGTGGATTAGTTACGTCGAGCAAGCCAAGCGGCAAGTTGAGCGCAGCGATTATCCGACTCTTGTTGAGCGTTACCTCGTCTACTCCCTGGCGAATCGTTTCGGATTTCCTATCCCAGAGCTTGAGCCTCGAAAGGCGACGATTCTGAGTAAACCCACCGATCCGACTCCGACGCTCGAATTGATGGTAGGTTCTGAGTCCATGCGAGACCGTTTGAGCAACCAGCAGTTGACCGTCAGCGTCGCCGATACCTCACGGCGAGTGGCCGTACCTCAGCCCCCGCGATGGAAGAATCATCCGATACCCGATCTGCCAGCAGGACAGTCGCTGGAATCTATCCCCATCGAACCGATCGCCAAGGTGGTGCCACCCGAGTGCTTCTATATCCGCTTCGGTTCCTTTCAAAACTATTTGTGGTTTCAAAAGTTGAGCGAATCTCGAGGTGGAGACATTGCCCAGTTGGCGATGATGCGAGGCTATAACTACGAATCGACCCAGCGGGTTTCGCGACTGCTGAATACAGAATTGACAACCATCAGCAAGCTTTTTGGAGACGCGGTTATCTCCGACATGGCGCTCGTCGGATATGACTTGTACATGCAAGACGGACCGACGATGGGAGTGGTATTTGAGGCCAAGAATTTTGGGTTGTTGAAAACATCATTCGAGCAGGAGAGGTCAGCTACTCTCGACAAAATCGAAGCTCAGGGGGGCAAGCTAGGCGATGAGCTGATCGACGGTCAGAGCGTATCGTTCTTGAGCGCTCCGGATCAATCCGTTCGCTCGTTTATGATCCTCGCCGAGCCTTATCTCTTCGTAACAAGCTCTAGGGAGCTAGCGCGTAGATTTTTAGAGATCCAACGATCCGGCGATTCGCTGGCGCAATTGCCCGCGTTTCGTTTTGCACGCTTGATGATGCCCATCGAGCATGATTACGACGTGTTCGCTTATTTCTCGTCCGAGTTTTTTCAAAATCTCGTATCGCCTCGCTATCAAATCGAACTTCGTCGTCGCATGCGTGCGATCGCTGCACTAGAAAATGCCGAACTTGCGAGCATCGTTGCTAAGAACGAACAAACTCGCGGGCTTCGTGGTATCCGTTCCAGCAAGAGCAAATCCGAAGCGATTCCGCCGGATTGGCTTCCGGGTGATCAAATCGAATACCTGATCGCCCAAGGATATCTACCTCGTTGGTTCCAGCAACGTGTGGACGGTTCAGAGACCATCCGGTTCAAAGATGGTTGGTACGATTCGCTGCGTGGTCGGCGTGGAAGCTTTATGCCGATCTCTGACGTGCCGTTGGTCGATTGCACCCTAGAAGAGTCTGCTCAGTACCGTGAAACGGCTGATTTTTACACAAAGGATTGGCAGCAAACCGACCCGCTAATGTTCGGCCTCAGGCGATACGAGCATCCGGAAATTCCCAAAGCCGAGCGGGTAGCGATCGAGGCTTACATCGCACCCTTGGGTAGCGACAAATATGGCTGGATGAGTTTGCTGCTTGGACCGCCGGTCGATCAGCAGATCCAACTGCCCACCGACGACGTTGTGAGCGTGCAAGTGCATCTGCGCGGAAACGATATCTCAAGTCGCTACACACCCAACCATATCATGTTCGCGGGGCTCAAGGACATCGAGCTGCCTTTTCCGGAGGAGACCAAGGGTTTGTTTGCGACCCTCGGTTTGTTCAAATCACTACCAGTGTACGTGGGTGCATGGCCCAAACCTGCTGTCTTGGATCGATTACCACTAGGGCTCGGAGGTGGATTGCCCGATGTTACCGGTTACTCTCGTACGCTTATCGGGTTGTGGAGATGGCAGATGGGCGGCTTTAGCATCATCTCGTTCCATCGCGAGATCCTCGATGCCTGCGCGATGATTGTAAGGGTGATACCTTCCGATGACGTCGCCCAAGGCCGATTGCGGGTGGGGAATATCTCAGAGAGTCGCGTTGCTGGCTGGTTCAATACGCTCGGTTTCAGGCAGGCAGCCCAAGCAACTCGGGGCAATCTGTTTCTCCTGGATGCCATCGGGCAGCAGCTGGGGCTTGCGCCCGATCAGGCGAAAATTGTTGCCGAGCGATTGCTCGACGCCAAATTGCAATGCACGCTGGGAGGTGAGTACCAACTCAAAGAGGGTTTGTGGGAATCGACAGGTTGGCCCGTTGAGTTGCAGCTGGCTCCCGGTGCACATCCCTCCACATTAGGCTTCGATACCCTGCATACCGTCCCGCCCAAAGAGTACCGAACCGGTTGGCTTGAGTGGTTTCGTGGAGGTGCGTTGCACTTGACGCAATTGCCAGAAAGGTTGGTCGTTGTGGGCCATTTGGACATGGAATTGCTGGCGATCAAGTCCACGGCAAGTGGGGAGAGTTCCGAGAAAGCCGAAGGGCTTCCGAAGCTCAATTTCGACATCTACAACCTGCCGTTCAAGATGTTTAATTCGGACAAACCCAAGAAGAAGCCTCAGGAGCCCAAAGAGCGAGGTTTCTGATGCGTTTGGTGTTAGGCCTCGACGAGGCCGGTTATGGACCGAATATGGGGCCTCTGGTAATCGCCGTCAGCGCTTGGGCGATTGAATCCGATTTGGATGTGTTCAGGGGCCTTGCCCCCTTGGCTCCAGAGTTCCAGGCGGCACCTTGGTCCCCTCGCAGCCATTTTGTTCCTCTCGGGGATTCAAAAAAGATCTATCAGCCCGGGAAAGGTTTGTCGGGGTTGTCGTTTGCGATTCGATTCTTTGAAACGATTTTGGATGGGAATTCTTCATCCAAGCGACCATGCTTTGAGCTCGAGCATCTTGCCCTCGATGATATCGATCGGGTCGAGTCGCGGCCTTGGTACGATCGATCGTATCAGGTCAGCCAACAACCCATGGAGGATGTTGTTTTCGAATCGGCCTGCTTATCGGCCAAAAAGAAGCTTGCCAAACTAGGGGTGCGATTGCTCGACTTTCGACTCAGGGTGTTGGATGAAGCTTACTTCAATGAATCGGTAAGTCGCTTGGGAAACAAGTCCGACGTGCTGGGGCAAATGAGCCTGAATCTGGCTTGGCAAGTTCTTCGAGACTCGGTCTGTTTGGATTCCTTCGAGAGCATCGAGGTTTATTGCGACCGACAAGGTGGACGCAAAAGGTACGCAGCTCTTTTGGCTCACACCTTTGAGTCATCCCATCCCCAATCCCCAGTCCCATTCATCAGGGCGACCAAGGAAGCTCCTGATATCAGCACCTATTCGATGGATTATTCGGGCACCCACGTCACCATAAGTTTCCAGGTTGAAGGGGACTCCCTGTTCCCCCCGGCGGCCTGCTCGATGGTCGCCAAGTGGGCACGAGAATCCCTGATGGAGCGCCTCAACAGGTATTGGCAAAGTGTCGTCGGAGAGTCCTTGAAGCCGACGGCTGGTTATGCGGTCGACGCGGCCCGTTTCGCCAAAGACATTGAACCTTGGGTCACCAAACTATGCTTGGAGAAAAACCTGTGGTGGCGGCAGCGCTGAGACTCCAAGACAAGTTATAATTTCCTATCGAATTATTTTTGAGGGAGTTTTCGATTGCTAGGATTGACCGATCATAAACCGAAAAAAATAGGTGGGGGATTCCAGCGGTTGGCTTTGGCATTGGCCTGCCTATTTGGCTTAGGCCATGCCGGGACTGTCCGTGCGCAACAACCCATTGCGCCCAAGTCGCAAACTGCAAAGATCACCTGGAAAGTCACGGTTCCAACAGATACTCCGGCGAGTTCTAAAATCTGCATCGCTGGAAATATCGACCCCTTTGGACCTTGGCAGCCAAACGCCTTTGAAATGACTAAACAAGCCGATGGCAAGTACGAAGCTAGCCTAGAGATCCCGATCGGAACGCTGGTCGAATACAAGTTCACACGAGGGAGTTGGGCGACGGTCGAAAAGACCCAACAGGGGGCCGAAATACAAAATCGAAGACTCGCCGTCAGGGGCTCCGAGACCCTCAATGTGTCGATTGCCAGTTGGGCGATCCCCAAAGCCAAACCCCTCTCGACGGCTACCGGCGACTTGCGTTGGATCGAATTTCCCAGCCAAGTGCTTCGATCCAAACGCCGCATCACCCTCTGGCTTCCACCGCAGTATCGTAGCGATTTGAAATCCAAATTC
>CAILTZ010000195.1 GCA_903837255.1 uncultured Pirellula sp.
AACAACGGTCGCAATCAAATGTCCTTTATTGTGGCCCACAGCGCCGAGGGTTCGACCACCGAGGAGGTCTCACGGACGATCGAATCGCGGACGGGACTCCAGGCCATGAGCGCCAAGGACTTTCGGTGGAAGGCGATCATGTATGTGGTTCAAAACACGGGGATACCCATCAGTATCGGAACGGTTGTGGCCCTTGGAGTGCTCGTTGGTATCGCGGTCGTCGGGCTGATGTTCAATCTGTTCGTACTTGAGAATCTCAAGCAGTTTGCGGTTCTCAAAGCGATTGGGACTAGCAACCTGCGGCTTATAGGGATGGTGTTTTTGCAAGCTGCGGTGGTAGGTTTCGTGGGCTTTAGCGTCGGTCTATTTGGAGCGACGATGTTTTTTGAGACCGCTGGCAAGAGTCCGACGTTTCAGGGCTTTTATCTGCCGTGGTATGTGGCGGCAGCTTCCGGTGCTGTGGCCGCAGCAATCATTATCCTGGCCGCCCTCTTGGCGATGCGTCGGGTGCTGTTTGTCGACCCGGCAATCGTCTTTCGCGGTTGATTGCAAGCCAGGGGATCGTGGATGGAAAATCAAATTGCAGTCGAGTGCCGTGGGGTGGTCAAGGACTTTGGTACCGGGAGTACCAAGCAGCGGGTTTTGCATGGCATCGATTGGCAGATTCCTATCGGTGCAACGACCTTCTTGGTCGGTCCGAGCGGTTGCGGAAAGACCACCCTGATCTCGATCATCGCTGGGCTTCTGACAGCAACCCAAGGCTATATCAGGATTCTGGATAACGAGATCACTAAGATGCGACGCGGCCGGGTGGTCCGTTTCCGCGCTGATCATTTAGGTTTCATCTTTCAGCAGTTTAATTTGCTGCCGAGTTTGACGGCCGTTGAGAATGCCGCCGTGTCGTTGGTCGTCCAGGGCTCGACGCTGGCAAGTGCCAAACGGCAAGCATCGGTGCTCTTGGATCGTCTGGGAATGGAAAAGAATAAACTCAAGTATCCCAACCAGCTCTCGGGTGGCCAGCAGCAACGTGTTGCGATCGCAAGAGCCCTGGTCCACAATCCCCAAATTGTCATCAGCGATGAGCCTACCGCCTCGCTCGATGCAGAAACAGGTCGCGAGGTCATGGAGTTGCTCCGGCAAGTGGCCTCGGCGCACAATCGCGCCGTGATCGTCGTGACCCACGACAACCGAATCTATCCGTTCGCCGATCACATCGCAACAATGTCCGATGGTCGGATCGAGTCCTTTCAAAAAAACACCGCTTAGCCGAGACACGGGCAATGCAACGCTACCTAAAAACCATTTTTGCTATTGGATCGATCCTAGGAGCCGGACTGCTATTGTTTCAAGCTGTTCGCTTGATCGAAAAGAACACGCCTAGCGAAAAACAGGTCGTAATCAAAACCTTGCCCCCGACAGCTCCGATTGCAAGTCGTAGCGTCGATCCGCAAACCGCGGCGGCTTATATCGGTGGCGTAGGAATCGTCGAGCCGGTAGGTGAAGCAACCGTGATCGGCTCGCAGCTAGCTGGCGTGGTCGAAAAGGTTTTCGTCGAGCCAGGGGCGATCGTCGTGCAAGGCCAAGAGCTCCTGCAACTCGACTCCCGAAGCGCCATGGCCGATGTTCGGGTGGCGCAAGCGGAACTCAGATCGCAAGAGGCCAAACTCATTGAGCTGCAAGCCCAGGTCGATGCACTTCGAGCCCGTGTCGATGCGGCTGTGTCGATGCAAGACCAAGCCTATGCGGCCGAGTCCAATGCCAAGCGAGACCTCGGCCGAGCAAACGCGATCGGCGTTTCCAACGCGTTATCCCAAGAGGAAATCGATACCCGTCGCACGAACTGGGACACCGCCAAGGCGAAATTCTCGGAGGCACAGGCAAAGGTGCGCGAGGCCCAAGCCAGCTTGAACATGCTCGATGCCAAGCCGGTGGCTCCGAGTATCGAGGTCCAACGGGCGGCGGTCGAACAGGCACAAGCCAACCTCATTCGGGCACAGACCAATCTGGAACTGCGTACCCTCAAAGCACCCAAAGCGGGCACGATCCTGAGTGTTAAGATTCGCCAAGGAGAATTCGTTCCTGCATCGATCCTGGCCAACCCTCTGATCACTATGGGCCAGATCGATCCTCTGCATATCCGAGTCGATATCGACGAGTCCGAAATTCCTCGGTTCCGCCCCGATGCGATCGCTACGGCCACCTTGCGTGGCAGCAGCGCCACGGGCGTGGAGCTTCAGTATGTTCGAACCGAACCGTTGGTGGTTCCCAAGCGGAATTTGAATGGCACGGTTTTCGAACGAGTCGATACGCGAGTCATGCAACTGATCTACTCGGTCAGTCCAACTGCTCTGCGAGCCATCGTCGGCCAGCAGGTCGATGTCTACATCGAGGACAAATCGATGCAGAACTGATCATTGCGAGTGCAAATAGTGCTCGCTACTCGTTACAATACAGCGGTGTGGATTCCAAAGGCTTAGCATCCCGGAAAAGCGAAGAACCCATACGACTCTCGCTTGAGTTGCTTAGACCTTTTCAGCCACCAAATCTGCACAAAGCCACCAATTCTGCACCAAGAGAGAGCTTTTCTCTATGCATCGCCACTGTTCGCACCGCCACCGTTCGCACCGCCACCGTTCGCACCGCCACTGTTTGCACCGCCACTTGTCCCTGTTTGCGTGTCTCGCTCTTGCGATCCTGACCCTTGTTGGTGCTCCATGTACACTTGCTCAAGATGCCCTTGCTCAATCGCCTCTGCAAGTCGTACCAAACGCAATCGAGCTCAGTGCATTTCAATCTGAGCAGATCGTCAGCGTCCGCGAAGTGCTGGCAGACAAGACCTATAGCAAACCGCTGACGCTAGAGTCAGGTCTGACATTCTCGGTCGAGAACCCCCAAGTGGCCGAGCTGGTCGAGCAAGCCCATGGGCTGTGGATATTGAGGGCCAAGCAGACTGGAACGACCCGATTGGTGGCGGTTCGCAAAAGCCCAAAGGGTGTTGAACTCCAGTCGCAAGCTTCCGTTTCGGTAACGATTCCACAGGGCACGATAGATTGGGAATTCGAAAATCACATCGAACCGATCCTCGCTCGAAGCGGATGCAACATGGGGGCTTGCCATGGCGCGTTGGCTGGCAAAGGTGGGTTCCGCCTTTCGCTCCGAGGTTACGATCCTCAGGCCGATCACTTCAACATCGTCAAACAGGACAACTCAAGGCGTGTGGAGCTTGAGCAACCCGAGAGTTCGCTGGTGCTGCTCAAGCCCTCGGGGTTAGTTGAGCACAAAGGTGGTCTGCGACTCAAAGTCGACTCGTCCGACTACCGCATCATGCTCGATTGGATCGCTTCGGGTGCCCAAGCGGTCCGTCAAGTGGATCCTAAACTTGAATCGATCGAAGTGCTCCCCCAAGAAGTCGCCTTGCGACCGGCCGATCAGGATCGATTGACCGTCATTGCACACTACTCCAACGGTCGGAAAGAGGATGTCACTAGGTGGGCCAAGTTTTCATCGAGCGACGAGTCGATCGCGTTGGTCGATCCCCATGGGAGTGTCCAGATCGTTGGTCCTGGCGAAGGAACCATCGTCGCATGGTTTTCCAGTCGTATTGCATCGTCGCGGATTCGTGTTCCGTTTGAGATACAGGGCAACCAAACACTCTCCCTGGCATCGATTCAAGAAAAGCTCGGACAGGCCAATCCCATCGATCGGCACGTCGCTGCACAGCTAGCGGCTCTTGGGCTCTGGCCGTCGGATCGCTGTAGCGATGAGGAATTTCTGCGTCGCTCGTGCCTCGATGCGACCGGTTCGCTACCCAGCCCCGAACAGATCGAGGATTTCTTAGCCGATCGTTCGCCAGACAAGCGATCTCGCTGGATTGAATCTTTGCTCAGCAGCCCCGAGTATGTCGATTACTGGGCTTACCGTTGGTCGGACGTCTTGATGCTCAACAGCAATCTTTTGCGCACCGATGGCGTGAAAGCTTATTACCAGTGGATACGCCAAAGCGTCGAGCAGAATAAAGCTTGGGATGCCATGGTGCGAGAGATACTCACAGCCACTGGGGATTCGCTTGAGAATGGTGCGACGAATTTTTATGGCATCAATCAAGACCCGGAAACCATGACCGAAAACGCCTGCCAAGCGTTCCTTGGGCTCTCGATTGGGTGTGCCAAGTGCCACAATCATCCGCTCGAGAAATGGACCAACGATCAGTATTATGCGATGGCGAATTTATTTGCCAGAGTACGAGCCAAGGGCTGGGGGGGCGAGGTCCGAAGCGGTGAGTCGGCACGAACTGTGTTCGTCGTTGACCGAGGGGATTTGATCCAACCGCTGAGAGGAAAACCACAGCCACCGGCACCATTGGACGCTCCTGCGATCCCCAGTGACTCGACCGAAGACCGACGTTTGGTTTTAGCCCAGTGGATGACCTCGCCGCAGAATCCCTACTTCACGCGTTCGACAGTCAACCGCGTCTGGGCGGCTTACTTTGGAATTGGCATTGTCAATTCGGTCGATGATCTTCGCGCCAGCAATCCCGAAAGCAACCCTGCGCTGATGGCATATTTGAGCCAATATCTCATCGAGCAGCGATATGATTTGCGATCGCTCATGAGGCAGATCATGAACTCGGAAACCTATCAGCGTTCAAGTGTTCCATTGGAGGGAAACCAAGCCGACCGCAAGTACTTTTCACATTACTATCCCAAGCGGCTCATGGCCGAGGTGATCCATGATGCGATCGCCAGCGTAACGTCGGTGCCAAGCGATTTTAACAAAATCGCTTTTTTGGGTGGCGACAGGAACGATACCAAGTTCTATCCGAAGGGAACCAAAGCGATCCAGCTATTCGATTCGAGTGTTGAGAGCAATTTTTTGAGGACCTTTGGTCGCAACCAACGCCGTATTACTTGTGAGTGCGAGCGCAGTGATGAACCGAGCATCATTCAAGCATTGCACTTGAGCAATGGCGAGACGCTCAACAATAAGCTTTCCGAGAAAGGTGGCATCATCGATCAATGGATAGAAAAATATCCGACGGATAACGCTGGGTTGGTCCGGGCGGCTTATCTCAGGACCCTGTGCCGTCAACCGACTCCCCAAGAGCAGCAAGCGATCGTCCTGGAGCTTGAGCGAAATGCCGACGATCGCCGAGTTGCCGTCGAGGATTTGCTTTGGAGTTTGATGACTTCTAGAGAGTTTTTGTTCAACTACTAGGGTGTTTTGGCCCAGCGTAAGTAGCGTAAACGTTGGTTGGGTTTAGCTTAGTGAATGAACGAACAAAAAAGATGCTGGGCCCCTTGGATAACGGGCCTCTCGGATAACGGGATGATCGAGGACAACCACAGAGACGCAGAGGCACAGAGAAAACCGAGATTACTATGGATAGTTCCGACGGGGGCGAGTTGACTGGAGCAGTGATT
>CAILTZ010000196.1 GCA_903837255.1 uncultured Pirellula sp.
ATCAAGTCGACGAAATTCGCGTTGCAAATCTCGATGTACTTGGCGCTCTCCCCGAAGTTCTTCTCCTTGAACAACTCCTCAGCCCGCTTGACCGCAGCACGGACCGAGTCGATGTCGGTCGGAGGTTGGAGGTCCTGAGCGCTTGCGAGCTCCAGGCATGGCAAGCAAGCCCAGAGTCCCAAAAGCAGTATCCATGGAGCGAATCTTGAACGTTTCATCGCACGATCCCTAAACCCATCGGTTTCATGTACGGACATTTCATCGGCAGCATTTCATCGGCAGAATCCTGGATATTGTCCTCTACACCCAGCCCCGGGGAAAGTGCCCCGAGAGACTACGGGGGGACTTTTTAGGCCTCTGTGCGCGGTAGAACCGGAACAACTCAGAATTTTTGACGACCCGACAGAGCATCCGAAAGGATCTCTTTGTTGGTGAATTCCAAGACACTCCCGCTGGTAACCCCTCGAGCCAGGCGAGTCAGTTGAATGGGAAAGGGAGCTAGTTGGTTGGAAATGAACATCGCCGTACCATCCCCTTCGACATTCGGATTGGTGGCCAAAATGACCTCCTGAAAATTTCCTGTCCGGATTCGATCGACCAAGGCGTCGATCGTCAACTGATCCGGTCCGATACCGTCGAGTGGTGCGATGCGACCTAATAGGACATGGTAAATACCCTTGAAGACACCGGTCTGCTCGAGCGCAATCAAATCCCGGGGTTGCTCAACGATGCACAGCAGAGTCGCGTCCCGCTGCGTGCTTGTGCAGATCCCACAAAGAGCTTCCTCGGACAGATTAAAGCAAGTCGAACAATAGCGCACGTTTTCTCGTACCTTGCGAATCGCATCGGAAAGCGCAATGGCCTCGGAAACATGCACCCTGAGAATATGATAAGCCAGCCTTTCGGCGGTCTTCTTTCCGATCCCCGGCAAACGTCCCAAGTGCTGGAGCAACTCGGTGAGCGACTGCGATATCTCTGCCATGGGAAGTCTGCTCCCTTCGTCCGAACAACGAGACAAAAGCCCTAAGTTGGCCCAATGAAAGGCCTTTCCCATCCGAAACCGTCGCCTTTGGGGTTGATAACATACCAAAGATGGATGAAATTTTCAGGGCCCCTGCCCCCGATTTCCAAGCCGCCCTGGTACCTCAATGACCGTATTGCTTCAGATTCGAAACGCGCACAAACGCTATGGCGACCAAATCCTCCTCGACGGTGCTGAATGCACGCTGGGTGGGAATACCAAAGTCGGCTTCATAGGCCGAAACGGTGCGGGAAAGTCCACCCTGCTCAAGTGCATCCTTGGCGATGACGAGCTGGACACCGGTGAAATCATCCGGCACCCGAAGCTTCGGATCGGATATCTGCGACAGCATGATCCGTTTCTGCCCGGCGAAACGGCCCTGGAATTCCTCATGCGGGATAGCAACCAACCGGACTGGAAGTGCGGTGAGGTGGCTGGGGAATTCGAAATCAAAGGCAGAATGCTCGAATCCCCGATGCAAAACCTTTCGGGAGGTTGGCAAACACGGGTGAAACTCGCGGCCCTCCTGCTCCACGAACCCAACCTGCTGCTGTTGGATGAACCGACAAACTTTCTGGACCTTCGCACGCAGATTCTGCTGGAACACTTTCTGAGATCCTTCCAAGAAGCCTGCTTGATCGTCTCCCACGACCGCGCGTTTCTCAACGCCACCTGCGACTCGACATTGGACCTGTCGATGGGTGAGCTGACTCTTTTCCCGGGCAAGGCCGACGAATACCTCGAATACCAGCGAGGCCTCCGGGAACATGACCAGCGAACCAACGCCTCGATTGAAGTCAAACGAAAACAACTTCAGGAATTCATCGATCGGAACCGGGCCCGAGCCAGCACCGCGACCCGGGCCAAGTCCAAAAGCAAGATGCTCGAACGCTTGGAGGTCAAAGAGACTTCAGCCGATCATGCCAACGCCGTGATCCGTGCTCCCCAGGTCGAGCCTCGCCAAGGCCCGGTGCTGCGAACACGCAGCCTTTCGATCGGATACGCTGACAGAACCATCGCCTCGAACGTCGGCCTGGAAATCGACCACGGGACGCGTGCTGCCATCGTCGGGGATAACGGCCAAGGCAAAACGACCTTGCTTCGAACGCTCGTGCATTCCCTGTCGCCTGTGGCCGGGGAAGTCAAATGGGGTTACGGCTGCGAACTCGGAACCTACGCCCAGCACGTGTACACCAGCCTTCCTGAAAACAAAACAGTCCTCGAACACCTGGAATACGAAGCCATCCCGGGGACGAAGAATCAAATGATTCTCGACACCGCCGGTGCCATGCTGTTTCGTGGTACCGCGGTCAACAAAAAGGTTCGTGTCCTGAGCGGTGGCGAACGAGCCCGCTTGTGCATGGCCGCACTGCTGCTCGGGAAAGCCAACGTGCTGATCCTCGACGAACCTGGCAACCACCTCGATGTTGAAACGGTCGAAGCCCTCGCCGATGCACTCATCGACTACAAAGGTACGGTCATCTTTACCTCCCACGACCGGCACTTCCTCAAAAGGGTCGCAACGACCTACATCGAAGTCCGCGACGGAAAAGTCACCCAATACCGCGGCGACTACGATGCTTATATGTACATGGTCCAAAAGGAGATCGACGAAGCCGAGTCCTCTAGGCAAGGAGGGGCTTCTAATAAGCCCCAGGCGGCAAGCAATACTTCCAAAAATGCTCAAAAAAGCAATCCTGCTTCCTCCAAGCTGGCTCCTGCCCTGGACGATCGAGCCGCCCGCAAGCAGATTGGAAACCTAGAAAAAACTATCGCCAAACTCGATCAGCAGAAGAAGGAGATTCATCAGCAGCTCATGTCGACCAGCGACCCGCAAGCCGCCATGAAACTTCACGAGGAATTGACGAAAGTTTCCCAGGAGCTCGATACCGCAGAAACGCGCTGGGCTGAACTTCAGGAACAACTGGAGGAGTAACTCCATGATCCGCTTGGAAGAAGCCACCGCCGACGTATTCCGCGTGAGCCTCGAAAGCCTCGATGACTGCCGGGCCTTCAGTGGCCATTTGGCAAAAATCCTCCCCGCAAAGCTCCCCTGCGTCGTCGGTCTCGTCGGTACCCTCGGGGCAGGCAAGACGCAGTTGGTCAAGTTTCTGGCCCAAGCCCTCGGTGGGGATCCCGAAGAGGTCATCAGTCCGACGTTTGTGCTGATCCACCCAATCCCCACCAAGCCCGAGATCTATCACATCGATGCTTATCGAGTCCACGATAGCGACGAATTCCTGGAACTCGGTATCGAAGAGCTCTTTGAACAGCCGGTCATCACGATCATCGAATGGGCCGATCGATTCGCCGATTGCATGACCAAACACACCCTTTGGCTCGAACTTTGTAGCGATGATCCGCAATCCCAAAAGCGTCTTGTTCTGCTCCGAAATCTAAGTAAGCTCCCTGAGGTGCGAGAGGGCTTGGCCAAGTCCCTCCGAGAGGTTGTAGCTGAAAACCCAGGATGTAACTGAAAAAAAAGAGTGATCGTGATGACCAACGCCACCAGCCATTCCAAGCCGAAGATACTTGTGTGCGGTTCGATCAATATGGACTTGGTCGTTCGGACTCCGAAACTTCCAACCCCAGGCCAAACACTCATCGCTCATGGACTCGAGTACGTCTCCGGGGGCAAAGGGGCCAACCAAGCCGTTGCGGTCGCAAGGCTAGGAGGAAATGTCGGGATGCTCGCGGCGGTAGGCTCTGATGGATTCGGGTCGACCCTGCGCGCGAACCTTCAACAAGAAGGAGTCGATCTCGAATGGGTTTCTATCAAAACCGGTCCTAGTGGCGCTGCCATTGTTGCGGTCGATGATGAAGGCGAAAACTCGATCATGGTGGTTCCCGGCGCCAACGGTTCGATGTCCCCGGCTGACATCGATCGGGCAGAACCTGCGATCCAGCAATCCGACTTGGTCATGCTCCAGCTGGAGATCCCGATCGCAACGGTCCTTCATGCCGTCAGGCTCTGCCGCAAACACAATATTCCTGTGATCCTCAACACCGCTCCGGCCCCGGTAGACTTTCCGGATGAACTTTTCGATGTCGGTATGATTTGTCCAAATCAAACCGAAGCAGGCGCATTGTTAAAAACCAGCCCGCCGACCGATATCGATCAAGCGTTTGAGGCAGCCCGAAGCCTCTTGAGTAAAGGAGCCAGGCAAGCGATGATCACCCTTGGGTCACTCGGAGCGGTCGCTGCGACCAAAATGCCCAACGGAAAGCCGTTGATCAAGGCGATCGAAGCGCACCGCGTTCAGGCCGTCGATACCGTCGCCGCCGGAGACGCGTTCCTAGGAGCGTTGGCCTATCAGATCGCCCAAGGAACCTCGCTGATGGAAGCTTCACTGTTCGCCACGGCCGCAGCGGCCCACGCTGTTACCGTCCATGGCGCTCAACCTTCGTTGCCCAATCTGGACCAGGTCCAGGCGCGTTTGTAGACCGTGCGATAAGCGACCGTCAAGCCTGTCCAACACCCCTTGCCACCGACTCGGCCGCTCAATTCCTTGCAACCTAGCTGGAATCCCCTGGTACATTCCCAGGGGATCTTCCAATGCTCCGAATCTTTGCGAGCTTGGCCTTGGCGAGTAACCCTCTTGTGGTGGTCCTGGTTGCTGCCGGGTTTTTGTGTCTCTCCGCAAAGGCGCAAAGGAGACAAAGGGAAACAGCCATGCAAGAAACTCGAAACTCCTGATTGATAGCAAGAAATCAGAATCGAGCCGTTTTCCTGTGAGAACGATTGTTGATGATTTACTTACTGCGTAGTCTGTTTTCTCCGAGTCTCTGCGTCTCGGTGGTTAACCTCGGCTGGCTTCGGATGGATCGCCGCCTGACTTCCCCGCTCTGGCGCTTTGTCGTTTGGGGCTCTTGAAAGAAACCTTCCCGCACTCGGACTCATCCACCTAGCTCGGAAGTGATGCACCCCCAGCGTCGCATACCACTCACGGGCTGTATACGTGTAGCGGTTGGTCAAGCTTGAGACTTGAGGCGTGAGGGGTGAGCCAGACGCATCCAAGATCGACTGGGTAGTCCGCGATTGTCTGCTGGTCCATCTGCACATAGACCACCGAGCCTTCGGTCCCGGTCTGCGCGACACGGCGTCCGATGGCATCGTTGTCCGCAGACCGAAGCTTGTTGTACGAATCCCACGTGAGATTCATCGCGGTGATGGTACCGGCGGGACAAAGGTTGGCCGGGAGCATGGTGATGTTTCCTTTGACGTCGGTCGCCACGGTTTGGCCACCGGCGGTAAGGCAGTTAATGCTCATGCCTCCACTCTCACTCATCGCTATGTCCGTCGTTGAATCTTTTTGCGAAGTTCTTCGGTCATCGCACGCAGTTGCTCGAGCGATCTACCCTGAAAAACTGCGGCATCACTCACCGGACCACCGAGGATCTCCTGCAGAGTTTG
>CAILTZ010000197.1 GCA_903837255.1 uncultured Pirellula sp.
AATCCCGTTGGTCGTATTGATCACCTGAGGACCAGGATAGGAAGCACCGTCTGCCGAAACCCCTAGCAAGAGATTCAGCTCCGAAGCCGGACGGCACCATCCGCCACCATTGACTCGAACACCACTACCAGCCCCAGCATCAATGACCTTACGGCCCAATCGGTACACGTGGTGTCGACCTGCCGATTCCACCAATCGAATCGTATTGCTGGTCCCGTCGGTAAAACTCGCAAACTTCAAATTCGCTGTCTTGGATATCGCGCCATTGTCGCTCTTGGCAGAGTTTGCATCCACCAATCCAAGGCTGGCCATTTGAGGAGAAACGCCGTAGTATCCAGAGTAATCTCCGTTGGCTACCCTGGCTTGCCATGCAGGTGAATCCGGTGGCGGTGCACCGTCTTGCACTCGGCCTGCCTCGGGATTCGATGGGCACTCAAAGATCGGTATCTTTGTCCCAAACAAATCGTAGTTCAATCCCCCGTCAGCATTCGGAACCGTCGATGACCAGTTCTTCTTCAAGTCCAGTCGCGAGTACAACGACTGCTGTTCGAAATGAGGGAGTAGATAAGTCGCCCATCGAACCCGAACCGTTGATACCGCGTCGGGCCGAATGTTGCTCGGAAAGTACTTGTTGGCACTATGAAAGTTTTGGAATCCAAGCTCGATCTGCCGGATGTTGTTCGAGCACGACATGCGACGCGCCGCCTCCCGAGCCGCTTGCACTGCCGGCAACAGCAATCCTACCAAGATCCCGATGATCGCGATCACCACAAGCAATTCGACTAGAGTAAAGCCTCGGCGAGCCGACAAACGTTTTTGCAATGAATAATGTCTCATGATTTCTTTCTTATGTAACGTGTAAGTTGATTTCAATAACGGTAAATGGTTGCTCGAACTCAGCGAACCTTGAAAGGCTCCAAAACATTCGGGCCCTTACTGAGCTGTATCTCAATTCCAGACGTCGACTCGGAAGCCATCTGTGGGGTTAGATGATTCGTCGGTGCTTGGTCGGGGGTGTCCCTGTACCATTGCTCGATCGTCACCTTGTACTTGCCCACCGGCGCTCCATCGGCCGTGTCATAGGTCGATAGCTGAAACTGACCCTGCGCGTCGGTAGTTCCCCGAGGTTTGGGAAATTTGGCCGAAGTGTCCGTCGGATGAAGCACTACGGTGGCCCGCTCCAAGGGCTTGCCGTCTTGACCCAAAACCTTGCCCTCGACCGGTGTCGTCACGACCCGATCGCTACGGGAACACCCGACAAACAATACACCTGTGCTTGCCCAACAGACCAGCGCAATGCGGGCAAATCCAGAAATGCTCTGCGACATAAAAAACCTTTGGTGAAAACCGGGGTGGAATCAGTGACTCGCTAGCCTTGGCTAGCACTCGAACTGTTTCGAAACCGGCGCTTCTCGGTGCGGTCTATTTGAACCACCGCTCCGTCATGGATCACGATCGTGACCTGTCCATAACGCAAACCCTCGAGCGCCTGTCGAATCTGATCCAAATCGAATTGCACTTCCCGTTCCAAGCGTCCGTTATTTTCCGAATTTTCGCTCTGATCCTTCATGATGGCATTCCCTTAAGCTTGCAAGCAATGAATTAGATCGTGTAGTCGGGTGAAAAGACGTGCGACTGCAACGGGGTGATGAAAACCCGCTGGCCGATGCCCAGTTCCATCGAATGCAATTGGTTTATGGGCACGTCGACCCGCACGCTGTGATCCTTGGCCGTCTGCACGAAAACCTTGGCGCTGGCCCCGGCGCGATGGATGCGTTGGATTTCCGCTGCGATCGAGGACGAGCCGAGCGACTCTCGGGTGATCTGGAGCTCATGAGGCCGCACGTAAACTTTCGCTCCATCGATCGAGCTTGATTCCCAGGGTTGCAGTTGCTGAGCCGAGGTCTCCTCATCGCGAGCCTCTGTAGTTCTCCCTGAGAAAACGTTGACGCTCCCAAGAAAGTCGATGACGAATTCCGAAGCGGGCCGATGAAAAACCTCCTCAGGAGTCCCAATCTGCTCGATCTTGGCCTGGTTCATCACCACGACTCGGTCGGCAACCTCGAGGGCTTCCTCTTGATCGTGCGTCACTAAAATCGTTGTCGTATGCATCTGCTCGTGCAATCGTCTTAGCCACTCGCGCAGCTTCTGCCGAACCTTGGCATCCAACGCCCCAAAGGGTTCGTCGAGCAATAGGACTTTCGGTTCGATTGCTAAAGCTCTCGCCAGAGCGACTCTCTGGCGCTGTCCCCCGGAGAGTTGCATCGGAAAGCGGTCTCCAAAGCCTTCTAACTGGATCAGTTGCAGCAGTTCCTTGACCCGCTGATCGATCTGCGAGTTCGATGGCCGCTGGTCTCTGGGGCGGACCCTCAGGCCAAAGGCGACGTTCTCGTAGACGCTCATGTGCTTGAACAAAGCGTAATGCTGAAAGACAAAGCCGACTCGCCGCTGGCCAACGCTCCAAGTTTCCACATCCTGATCGAAAAATAGGATCTTTGCGTCACCGTCTTGCTTGGGCCCGCGGTGTTTAGGCCGATCTGGGACTTCCATCCCGGCGATCATCCGAAG
>CAILTZ010000198.1 GCA_903837255.1 uncultured Pirellula sp.
GGGCTCAGAATCGTCAGCACTATAAGTGGACTCTCGATCGGGTCCGCCAAGAACTCGACCGAACGTTGTCAGAAGCCTTCGAAAGCGTATGGCAAGAGTCGGTCAGCAAGAATGTTTCGCTCAGGACCGCAGCGTTCATGCTTGCAATCCAGCGTGTCAAGCGAGCTTCGGAGCTGGCAGGCTGGTTCGTCTAACGCTTAACGGCATTCATCGTTTATCCACAAAGACAACTTGCCCAGAGATCTTTCGATGTCCACCCTTAACGATACACCCAGCGGCCTGAGTACCCCGAGCCGTCCCGTGCGTATCGGGAACATCCAGTGTGGGTCCAACGATGCGATGACACTCATCGCAGGCCCTTGTGTCATCGAATCTCTCGATTTGTGTTTGCAGATTGCCGAACGAGTTTCGCAAGCCTGCCAGGAGCTCGGCATTGGGTATGTCTTTAAGGCGTCTTTTGACAAAGCCAATCGGACCAGCGGGGCAAGCTTTCGTGGGCCGGGGCTCGATGATGGGCTCGAGGTTTTGGCCAAGATCCGACATCAACTGGGAGTTGCGGTGACGACCGATATCCATTTGCCCGAGCAAGCCGCTGCGGCCGCAGAGGTTTGTGATCTGCTCCAGATTCCGGCGTTTCTGGCAAGGCAAACCGATTTGCTCGTCGCTTGCGCGGCGACCAACAAACCGCTGAATGTCAAGAAAGGCCAGTTCATGGCCCCAGGCGACATGAAATATGTCGTCGACAAGACCCAAAGTGCCGGTCGTGGCGGTGTGCTATTGTGCGAGCGTGGGACTTTTTTCGGTTACGGCCGACTGGTCAATGACATGACGGCTCTGCCCCAAATGCGTAGCTTGGGGGTCCCGGTGATCTTTGATGCGACCCATTCGGTCCAGCAACCCGGCGGACTAGGCGGAGCCACCGGGGGCAACAGGGGGATGGTCGAACCCCTGGCAAGAGCCGCAGCTGCCGTCGGGGTCGACGGTTTCTTCTTCGAGACCCATCCGGACCCTGACCGCAGTCCTAGCGATGGGCCAAATATGGTTCCGCTCTCGGAATTTCCAGGGGTTCTGGCCCGAGTCCACTCCCTGTGGCGAACCACACTTCCTTGGCGTGCGTAGACCCAGTATCCCTCTTTCGGTCCCGCGATGCTGTTTGTTCCATGTCGAATCTATCCTGCGCAATTCGTAGATCTTCCCAGAATTTCATGCGCACCTGCGCATGGGCTGTCCTTTGGAGCATCGCTGTTGCTACCTGCGGGTTGCTCGGGTGCGTGGATCCCACGCAGCGGGACATCGAAAACATTCAAAACGAATCGGTCGAGCAAAAAGAGAAACGCGACTCCCTCAAGGACGCTTTTCAATACCTACCGCAGTTGATCCGGATGGACCGGACCGTCGCGATGAAGGAGATCAACTATCAACTCAACTCCTGGTCGTCGAATGTCAAGGATCCGCCCGACTGGAAATCCTCTTCACTCTTAGAATCGATCCCCGCGAGCCTTCGTACCATTGACTTTGCCCAACGCATGACCAAACTCGAGTTCGGCGAGCCCGAGTGCGAGTACATGATGCAATGCCAAATGCTCAAACAGGTCTCGCGCTGGGTAGCCGATAAACCCTATCGAGACAAACTCTTCGCAGCTTGGCTCGAAGCTCGCAAAGGCGATCTTCCATCCGACGAGTCTTCTCGGCTTGAGACGGCATTGAAACTCTTCGACTGGACCGTCTGCAACATCGCCATCGAGGGTGATCCCAAGATGGCCGAGAATCTGCTGGTCAACCCCGACATGCCCCCGAGCGATCAGGCTCCGATCTACCGGCAACTCCCATGGCAGACGCTGATGTTTGCCCGAGGTGATGCTTGGCAACGAGCCAGAGTCTTCACGCAAATGTGTTTTTCCCAAGGGATCGATTCGGTCGTCTTGGCTCTACCGAGCATCACCGGAGCGAGCGAGAACTCAGCCCTGCGACTCTGGTGCGTCGGCATCCCGATCGGCAATGAAATCTATTTGTTTGAACCCAACTGGGGGCTACCTATACCTGCCGCCAAAGGGGATGGGATCGCAACACTATCTCAGGCCAAGAGCGATCCAACGCTACTGCGTAGGGCGAAACTACCGGGTCGCTTTGGATATCCGGTCGAGTCCAAGGATCTTGAAAACATCATCGCCTTGGTCGATGTCGAGCCCTTTGCTGTGGGGCGATCGATGTATGTCCTGGAGCGATCGCTCACGGGTGAGAATCGACAACGTCTGAGTTTCGATGCAGATCGATTCGAAGCCAAGCTGTTAGAAATCGATCCGAAACTCTCGATCCGGCTATGGAATGTGCCATGGTTGTCACACGTATACAACCTTTCGATCCGAACTAGACTTGACGACATGTCCCCCTTTGCGATGGCCTATTTGGAACGCTTTGGTAGCTATGTGACCGACACGCCGATCAGCCGTGCGAGAGTCCTGCATTTCAAAGGGCAACTCGAAAGCACGATCGAGGCCGCAGGCGCTTTGAGGATGTACATGGATTGCCGAATCGATGAAGAAACGATCCGGGAACTGGAGTACGATGCTCAATTGCAAAAGTCTTTCGGTGTGGTCAAGCGCCCAACCGAGCCCATGGAGAATTACCAAATGCGTCTCAAAATCATGGGCAACTACTTGCGGCAATCCAAGTATGACATCGTCGCGTTTCTGGCCATGGCCAACATCGACTTAGGGAAACCCGAAACGGCCGCGGATTGGTTGTCCAAGCGGCTGTTGCCGGTCCGAGGGACCGAACGCTGGCATGCCCAAGCTCATTACTTGTTAGGCCGAAGCCTTGAAACCATCGGCGATGTGCCAGGGGCTATCGAAGAGTACAAGTTCGATGCGACGGCCCAAGCTGCTGGGAACCGTATCCGCATCCGCAGGC
This sequence comes from uncultured Pirellula sp., assembly GCA_903837255.1. GTDB lineage: Bacteria > Planctomycetota > Planctomycetia > Pirellulales > Pirellulaceae > JBKCUI01. Next base: position 2,911 of record CAILTZ010000198.1, read on the forward strand.
TTGAGGCTGCTTCAAATCCATCGGCGGCGCCGGAAGTAGATCAGTAATCCTCCAGCCATCACGCCCATAATTGCCAGCGAATAGAAATAGCCGAACCGCCACTTGAGTTCCGGCATATTCCATGGCGAGACCTCGGGATCAAAGTTCATTCCATACACGCCGGCCACGAACGACAGCGGAATGAAGATCGTCGAGATGATCGTCAAGAGCTTCATCACCTCGTTCATGCTGTTGCTGACGCTCGAGAGATAAAAATCTCGCAAGTCAGAAGTAACCTCCCGATACGTATCGACCGTATCGATGACTTGGATGACGTGATCATAGCAGTCCCGCAAATGGACGCGTGTCTCGGGATGGATCTGGGGGATCGAGTCCCTGACCAATTCATTGATCATCTCTCGGTGGGGTCGAATCGCTCGACGCAGTGCGAGCAGTTGTCCACGCATGTCATGGATCCGCGACATCTGTTCGGTGCGAACCTGTTCGGTGATCTCCATTTCCAAATGATCGACTTGTTCGACGATATGCTCGATGATCGGAAAATAACTGTCGACGACCGCGTCGAGCATGCTGTAAAGAAGGTAGTCCAAGTCGTTGATAGCGACCTTGCCGCGACGCTGCCTGAGTCGCTGTCGGAGTGGCTCCCAGCAGTCCCCGGGGCGCTCTTGGAAGGAGATCAGCACATTGCCTTTGAGATACATCGAGAGTTGTTCGGTCACTGTGGGGTCTTGGCCATCGACCATTCGGGCAACCACGAACAAACCATCGTCGAACTCCTCGACCTTGGCCCGTTGGTGGACGTTGACCACATCCTCGATCACCAAGGGGTGCAGGTGGTACATGTTGGCGAGAGTTCGCAAGGTCGCTTCGCTCCCGAGTCCGACGACATCGATCCAAACCCGTTGGTAGGTGGCCGTAATCGAATCGAGCTCGAGGACATCGCGGGTTTCCTTTTCGAGGAAATTCTCACCCAAGGCGATGACGTGAACGATGGTTGGTGCTGCGGCCGGATCGACCAAGATCAGGCCTGGAGCATCTCCCGGCTTGGATCTGCGTTTCCAGCTCTTTTTTAATTTGGTAGTTTTCTTTCTCGCCATTTGCTTACAAGCACCTGTCACGATCGATCCAAAGCCCAGTTGGCTTGAGTACTTAGAAGACCAGATTTTAGCGGTTTTCTCCAGATCGATGCTTGGGCAACCCGTGGTATCTTCGTAGTTTCTCGTCCATCAGTGGTCCGGGATTTAGACCGCTGATGTTCGCTGATGTTCGCTGATGGTAGTCCTTGGCGAGAAACTCCTCTTTGCAGTCCTGGTTGCTGGCAGGGATCGTGAGTCTCACCGCAAAGGCGCAAAGGAGTGAAAGGAAGCAGCTGGGATCTTTAGCAAGATTCACTACCGGCTGCTTGGCTGTTCCATCAGCGGTCCATCAGCGTCCATCAGCGGTCCGGGATTTAGACCGCTGATGTTCGCTGATGTTCGCTAATCGTAGTCCTTGGCGAGAAACTCCTCTTTGCAGTCCTGGTTGCTGGCAGGGATCGTGAGTCTCACCGCAAAGGCGCAAAGGGCGCAAAGGGAAACGGCTGGGATCTTTAGCAAGATCCACTACCGGCTGCTTGGCTGTTCCATCAGCGGTTCATCAGCGTCCATCAGCGGTCCGGGATTTTAGAACGCTGATGTTCGCTAATTTTCGCTGATCGTAGTCCTTGGCCAGAAACCTCCGCTCTTGGCGGTCCTGGTTGCTAAAGATTCGAACCAAAAAAATTTCTTTTTTTGGTTGACTTTGCCGATCCTAAACTGTATTAATACATTAACACAGCAAAACAAAGGGGGTTCGCCGATGCAGATTCATATCCAAGCCCAGGGTGGAGTGCCGATCTACTTGCAGGTCATGCAGCAGATCAAGTACTTGGTCGCCTCTGGCAGACTTCAACCTGGGGACGAGCTCCCCTCGATTCGTACTCTGGCTGAACAATTGATTGTCAACCCGAACACCATCGCCCGCGCCTATCGCGAACTCGAGACCGCAGGGGTGGTCGAAAAACGTCGAACCGCCGGGACGTTTGTCGCCGAAGCCGGCTCGCCCCTGGCTCGAAAAGAGCGCCTGAAATTGCTCAAACAGCGCGTCGATCAACTTCTGGTCGAAGCATTCCAAATGGGTTTTGATTTGGACGAAGTTCTCAAACTGGTCCAGCAGAGTGAACTCAATTCGCAACAACCGAGGAAAGGATAGCCAACCATGAGTGATCTAGTCATCGAAATCAAAAACCTAAGCCGTATGTTTGGGGATAAGCATGCGTTACAGGACGTATCGCTCCGGGTCCCACGCGGAGGAGTCTTCGGTCTGATTGGAAGCAACGGGGCCGGCAAGACGACCCTCATTAAACATATCCTCGGATCGCATTATGCCCAAAGTGGTTCGGTAAGCGTCTTTGGGTTCGATCCGGTGGCAGAACCGGTCCAGGTGCTCGGCAGGATCGGATACATGTCCGAGGATCGGGACGTACCAAGCTGGATGCGAGTCCAAGAGGTTATTGACTTTACCAAGGCTTTCTATCCAGGTTGGGACTCAGCCTATGCGGGCCAATTGCGAGAGCTATTCGAGTTGGATCTAAAGCAAAAAATTAGAAATTTGTCTCGTGGGCAAACCGCGAGAGTCTGCCTGCTGCTTGCACTGGCCCATCGCCCCGAACTTCTGGTCCTGGATGAACCTTCCTCAGGCCTGGACCCTGTGATCCGCCGCGATATTCTCACGGCCATCGTCCGCACGACGGCAGACGAAGGTCGCACGGTGCTGTTTTCATCGCATCTGCTTGATGAAATTGAAAGGCTCGCCGATCGCGTTGCGATCCTACACCAAGGACGCGTTGTGTTGAATCAGCCACTTGAGACCATCCTCGAATCGTATCATCGTGTAACGCTTCGATTCGATGAATTCTCCGCAGTCGCACCAAACCTTTCCGGAGCGATGCGCAGTGAGGGTAAAGGCCATGAGTGGACTTACCTATAC
>CAILTZ010000199.1 GCA_903837255.1 uncultured Pirellula sp.
AGAAACCAGTCGAATCAAACTCCAAGTCAGCAACCACCGCTTCGGATTCAGGCGACGATTCAGAGGGTCTGTCTTGGATTTGGATCGCTGGCATCCTGCTCGCCTTGGCCGCCCTCAGTGGCCTTGTCGCCGCTTTTGTTTTCTACAAATCCTAAGCTTGCCGTTACATGCGAACCGGCGTTTTGAAAATTGGCGGAGCGTCTCTGTTTTCCGAGGGGATCGAGTTCGACCAACTCCGCAGTTATGTACAAGTCATTCAAAGCGATCCAATCAATCGTTGGTTCGTCCTGCTAGGTGGCGGCGATACCGTTGAATCGATGAGAACCATTCATCGAAATCATCCACAGCTGGATTCCAGCAGGATGCACTGGCGCTGCGTCGAGCTTTTGCGGGCCACTTGGGATGCCGCCGCCGAGCTGTTGCAATTCGATCGGCTCATCGAGACCCCACAAGACCTTGATGTGGCTGCGTCGAAACAAACTCCGGGATGCTATTTGGTCGAGGTATCGAGTTTTTACCATCCCAAGCGATTGGATTGGGTGCCAACGAGGCTTCTTCCCAAAGAAAATTGGGAAACCACCTCCGACACTCTAGCCTGGCTCCTTGCTCTGCGTCTGCGCGCCGAAGAACTTCGGTTGATCAAGAAACCGGATTGTTCCAAGGTCGAGTCGCTCGATCAGGCTGCCCGTCTGGGACTTGTCGATCCCCAAATCGCAACCCTCTCTCGAAATCACCCCACAAACTGGAAACTCGACACGGTCATGGTCTATCATAACCAAAACTGGATGACCAAAAACTTGTGATCCCTCAGCCCTCAACCAACATGAAACCCATGAGTAAACTCAATCAACCGCACAGACTCGATGGACTCAAACGAATCGTTCATTTTTTTGTGGTACCGGGTTTGGTGGTACTGCTCACACCGGGACTGATCATGACCAGCACTCGCGTTGATGCTCAAGAATCTAAGACGCACCCTGCGATTAGGTCCGCAGGCTTCATCTACGAAACGGCCCCCTTTCCCAGTTGCCACGCTTCGACCATCGAAGACAACCCGTCAGGTCCAATCGCGGCTTGGTTCGGCGGAACGCACGAAAAGCACCCCGATGTCGGAATCTGGGTATCGGCGTTTCAAGATAGCAAATGGTCCGAGCCCATCGAGGTGGCCAACGGCCAAGGTGCCGGACCCAACGGTTCCCCACTCCCCACTTGGAACCCGGTCCTGTTCCAACCTAAAAAGCCTCGCGATGGGAAACCTGCACCCTTGTATCTGTTCTACAAACTTGGGCCCTCCCCAGAAACTTGGTGGGGCATGGAAATCCATAGCCTCGATCACGGAAAGACTTGGTCTAAACCGATCCGGCTCGAAGATGGGTTCTTGGGCCCTATCAAAAACAAACCGATCGAACTTGAAAATGGCGATTGGCTTTGCCCCTCGAGCACCGAGACCCAAGAGGAACCGAGCAAATGGCAAGTCCATTTCGAGCGATTCGGATACCAAGACCGCAAATGGATCAAGACAGCGTCGCTGAACGATGGTGTCGAGATCCAAGCGATCCAGCCGACGCTCCTGAGCCTCGGCTCAGGACAATTCAAAGCCATCGGCCGCTCTCGACAAAACTCGATCTTTGAAACCACATCCAGCGACAACGGTAAAACCTGGAAACCACTGAGCCTTGGTACCCTGCCCAACAACAACTCCGGCCTAGATGCCGTGACTCTCCAGGATGGTCGGCACCTAGTTGTCTACAACCACATCGGTGGCACACCCGGCCAGTGGGGAGGGAAACGAACGCCCCTAAACGTGGCTATTTCAAAGGATTCCAGCACCTGGACCCCATCGGTTGTCCTGGAAAATACCCCCGGAGAATTCAGCTATCCTGCCGTGATCCAAACCAAGGACGGACTCGTACATATCACTTACACTTGGAACCGCAAGAAAATCAAACACGTCGTTCTGGATCCAACTAAGCTGTAGTCGCTTTTAAAACCCCAGTCATCGCACCAAGTAAAAAACGAGCATCGCCTTGAAGATCCTGGTAACCGCCTTCGAACCGTACGACCAATGGAGTGAAAACTCAAGCTGGGAAGCCCTTTCGGAGATGCTCAAAGTCTACGGACTCCCGGAAGGACTAACCACACGTCGCTATCCAGTCGATCTGGAACGGCTCAAGGAGCGTCTCTACAAAGACCTTGAGTTGGGCTTTGATGCCGTGCTCCATCTCGGACAGTCCCCGGGTTCTTCGTCGATCCACCTCGAGACCATCGCGGTCAATATCGCCGGAGTCACCTACAACGGTGGACAACTCTACGGACCACTCGTCGATGGTGCGCCGACTGCGTATCAGAGCAGTCTCCCCTTGAACCAACTCCGCGACCAGTTGCATGACGAAAGAATCCCTGCATCCATCACCTACCACGCAGGGACTTATCTTTGCAATGCCGTCTTTTACCTCACGCAGCATTGGCATGCAGCTAGACATAGAAAGTGTCAGGTCGGATTTACCCACTTTCCACTGATCACCGACCAAGTCGTCGACAATCGTCGCGACATGCCCTCGCTAACCAAACTGGAACTTGCCAAAGCCATCGCTATCATGGTAAGCGTATTGCGAGGTCAGAGCGTTTCACCTAACGCCCCGCTTCTTGCATAAGGCCACGTTGGCACAATCCCAGTATTCAAAGCGCCCGTATTCAAAGCGACCGTATTCAAAAGCCCAGAGGAATGTTTGTCCATGAGTCAGCCCCCGATCGAGGAGCTTTATCGCCTGTTTCAGTCCGGCGAACTTTCTAGTCTAGAGCTCGGACAGCGGATTCTTGCCCTGTCGATCCCCTCGGACGGGAACCTAACGCCCGACCTAGATCGGCTGAAACGGACCGGCTACCCCGAGGTCGTGTATGGACAAGGTAAATCGACCGAAGCCATCCAGCGGGTGACTCAGCGATTGCTCGAGACGACGCCTGAGATTCTCATCACACGCATCTTGCCCGAACAGGTCCGCGTACTGACCGAGGTTTTCCCATACACACGCTGGAATCACTTGGCCAGAACATTGCGTGTTCGTGTTGGCAGCGTGCCGCTTGATCCTGAGGCAGTGCAAAGTAGCAGACGCGTGGGGGTTGTGACTGCTGGTACGACCGACGAACCGGTCGCACTCGAAGCCCGCGAGACATTGGCTTGGATGGGGGTTGCCTCGGATTTGATCCAAGACGTCGGGGTCGCTGGTCCGTATCGGCTTCTATCGCGTGTCCCTGATCTTCGGCGTTGCAGCGTGCTTATTTGTGTTGCCGGAATGGAAGCTGCACTTCCAAGCGCGCTTGCTGGCCATGTGGCTTGTCCGGTGATCGCCGTTCCTACCAGTGTCGGTTACGGAGCGAATTTAGGTGGTATCGCGGCCTTGCTCAGCATGCTCAATAGCTGCGCGGCAAATGTCACAGTCGTCAACATCGATGCGGGTTTCAAAGGTGGATACATCGCGGGCTTGATCGCCCACGGCGATCAGCGATCCGTCTGATCCGTCTGATCCGTCCGATCAGTCGCGACTATAAACCACCGCATTATGCGTGGCTCGGCCGACAGCGATCAGTTCAGGGTTGCCATCGCCATCCAAGTCAGCGCTGACCATATCCTCGACGGCGACTTGGCCGGGCTCCAGGAGAGTTCTTTTCCAACTACCATCTCCCTGCCGATCGTAAAGTCGTACACCGCAACGATGCGGGGCAGCGTCATCGCGCACTCCGATGGCTAACTCGTCTTCAGGATCGGAGTCCAAATTGACTGTCACGACCGCATGGCCCCACTTGAGCTCTGCGTCGATCACTTTCCGTGGCCAGAGTCCTTGTGCATCGTCTTTGGATCCGGGCTCCTCGTATACGACGACTTGGTTGCCATGCCAAGGTTCGATGGTGGCTGCAAATCGGCGCTCTGAGGTGAGTTTACCCAGCCGAACCTCGCTGGAACCCTTGGCTGGTGCCTGGGCCTCGAGTCCCGAACCGATCCGTCGGATTGCAACAGATCCGCTCTGGGGATCCCTCGAAAGGATGTGGACGCCTTGGAAACTCGCCGTGATCAAGTCAGCTCCTTTGCCACTGCGTTTCAAGACGTCGAAGTTATGCATGACAAAAAGGGGGACTTCGATCGTTCGATTCGCCCAAGCGTCCTTGCGGGGATTTTTGCCTGGGATAAAGGCCGATAATCGCACCGGCACATCCTCGAACTTTGGACCGGTCGACTTGGGCCCCTTGAGCGGTGCGACAATCAACTCGTCTGAACCGTCTGAATCCCAATCGGCAAAGTGCATGCGGTGGGCCGTCGGCTCGGGCTCAAGGATGGGGCGATACGTCCACATGCCCCGTGGATCTGCGGGGGATTCAAGCCACCCGACGGCTCCACCGGATTGGGTGTTGTTGGGTTGCCAATCCGTACCGATCCCAAAATCGATGTCCCCATCGCCATCGATGTCCGAGGGTGCAAAGCAGACGTTGTCGGCGTAGTTCGCTGGGGTTTGGAAGATCGTATGGACTTTCCAAGTTGGATTTTCGAGCCAGACGATCCGTTTGCTATCGACGATCGCGATGTCGAGCTTGCCATCACGGCTCAGATCGATTGCCCGGACGGCATAGCCGACCTCGAGCTCGATAGGCAGGACAGTTGCCTTCCATGCACCGGACGGACTCTCTAGGGCTTGAGCCATTGCAGATGGCGGCAATTGGAAACCAAACCACGGAATCCCAAACAGAATCCCGCTGAATAAACTGGGGAGGTTGCGTTTGATCATGATGGCTTGGTTGCTTTCATCAAGAAGCTTGGGTTGGACGTCTCGAATCGATGTTTTTCCAATTGATAGGTTCCCTTGGAGATCTGAACCATCCAGAGTTGGGGTTCCAAGCCGAGTTCACGGATGAGGTACTGCTGAAGCTCGGAGACATATTCGATGCTCATCATGTTGACGACCAGTGTTCCACCTGGTTGCAAGCGAGGCCAACAGGCTTGTACCAGCGATGCGACCGCCCGGCCGGTCCCGCCGACGAAAATCGAATGCGGATCCGGGAGAGTTTCCCAGGCCTTCGGGGCTTCGTCCAAGACTCCTACGAGGTTTTCAACACCGAATGTTTTTGCATTTTCAAGCATCAGTCCGTAGTCCTCGGCGTCCATTTCGATCGCATAGACTTTGCCTTGCGAAGCGATTAGCGCCGCCTCGATGGCTACCGAACCGCTCCCGGCTCCGATGTCCCAAACGATCGAATCGGCTCGCAGATTCATCTCGCTCAGAGCGATCGCTCGGACTTCGCTGGTGGTCAAAAGTCCACGTTTGGGCCTGCTCTGCTTGAAGAACTCATCTGGATTGCCGAACATCCTTCGGTTCTTGGTGAGGATTTGCTGGTCCGGGGTTCCGTTATGCCTGAGCAAGACCAGGACATTCAGCGGAGCGAATTTTTGCTGAACCAGATCTCGCAGTTCCAGTTTGGTGACCCGCTCGTCAGGGGCTCCAAGGTTTTCGCAAACATAGGCCGTAAAGTAGTAGACACCTTTGGCGATGAGCAGCTCGGCGATCCGCGACGGGGGGACCTGTTCGGAGGTAAACACCCCTGCTTTTTCGGTAGTTCTGATCCGCTCGAGGATCCTTTCGAGCGGCTGATTGGCAACGTTGGCCAAATAAGCTTCGTCCCAGCTCTCTTTGACCCGCGCGAACGCTAATTGCATGCTGCTGACGTGTGGAATGACCTCGAAGGTGTCTTTTCCAAGCCGTTCGCAAAGAAACCTGGCGGTTCCGTAGAAAAGAGGATCGCCGCTGGCAAGGACAACCGAACCTATCGGAGCGTTTTCGAGCTCGGTGGCCAAACGGTCAAGGTCGGATCCGAGCGTTCTTTTCTCTCCTTGGAAATTCGGAAATCGTTCGAGCATCGTCGACGATCCAAACAAGGTTGATGCCTGTTGAATGACTTCGATTGCCTGTTGGCTCAAACCCGGAGAGCCGTCATCGCCAACTCCAACAATCGTGATCTTGCTTTGCTTCATGAGGGAATTGGACGCTTAGGTCCCCGGTTGCATGTTCATCATCCGATACCGCAGGAATGCGTCGAGGAAACCTTGGATGTCCCCACTCAGGACCGTATGGAAATTCCCCATCTGAAACCCGGTCCTTGCGTCTTTCACGCGCTGATCGGGGTGCAAAAAGTAGTTGCGAATCTGCGAGCCAAAGCCTGTCATCGATTTGCTATGGTATTTCGCGAGCTGCTCGGCCTCGCGTTTCTCTTCTTCGACCCGAGCTAAACGGGAACGAAGCATTTTCCAAGCTGCCGCGCGGTTTTTGTGTTGGCTTCGTTCGTTCTGGCACTGAACAGCCATTCCTGTCGGAATGTGGGTCAAGCGGATCGCGGAACTGGTTTTGTTCACGTGCTGACCCCCGGCCCCAGAGGCTCGGAAGACATCCTCGCGGACGTCCTTTTCTGCGATGTCGATATTGATCGAATCGTCGATCTCAGGAGATACATCCACTGCGGCGAAGCTCGTCTGGCGTTTGCCTTCGGCATTGTAAGGGCTGATGCGAACCAGGCGATGGATTCCTTCTTCTCCCTTGAGGTATCCGTAAGCCGACTCGCCTCGGACGACGATGGTGGCTTGGGTGATCCCTGCGGTTTCATCATCGGTGCGGTCGAGCAATTCAACGCTATAACCGTGTTGCTGAGCCCAGGAGGTGTACATGCCCAGGAGCATCTCGGCCCAGTCGTTGGCATCGAGTCCACCTTCACGAGCATGGACCGAGAGGATCGCACCGCAATCGTCGTTCGCACCGCTCAGAAGCGAGCGTATCTCAAGCTGCTGAGTGGTTTGTTCAAGGCGTTCGAGCTCCGCTTGGATCTCCTCACCCAACGATGGGTCTTCGTCGGCCATCAGAGAGAGTTCTTCGAGATCCGTACAACTCGAGACGACCTCCCTCAAAGGCTCGACGACTTTGCGAAGATTTTTAAGTTCCTGCACGACCCCTTGGGCTCGCTCGGGTGAATCCCAGAAGGTCGGCGAAGCCATCTCGGCTTCTAGGTTTTCGATCCGAGCCGATTTGCCGTCGTAGTCAAAGCCCCCCTCGCAACGGCACCAGCCGTTCACGGAGTTGGTCGATTCGGGGCTGCCAAGGGGAGTTCGTCATTTCGAGGCCTACATGAGGTTACTAATCGCAACACATATTGCTCTCTAATTTACCCAAAAAAACCAGTTCGCCTACGGGGTAAATCTCATCCAATGAGGTAACGATTAGAATCAATCGAAATTTGAAGAATTCTCTTTACTCCGAAACCACGCATAGGGAAGGGTTCGCGTCGAACACATGTCCGAACCATCCGAATTGGTCCTCTACAAAATATGTTGACACTACTCCAGGACAATCTGCAACCTTCGTTACTACGACCATGGCAAGTGGTGGACTCCCAGGCAGTTATCAGCAAGTCTTGCTAACTCTGAGGGAAGGCCTAATAAGAACTTCGCATCTGCGAGCAAGCGGTGCAAGTGCTTTCAAATGGAATCCTTCGACCCAGGGAGCATTTACGTTTGTCGACTACTCCTTCAATTTGGTGATGACCAACTATTACAATCCGGCTCCGAACACTCCCGCATCGGAAGCAGGAGCAGTGGGGTATGCCTTGCTCGTGTCTCAAGGTGGTCAGCTCTACATCGCTATGACCGAGATAGCCAATACGGCTCAAAACAAACAATGGGTCTCTATCAATCGAACCAATTTTACAGCATCGAGCTTTAATCGGGTCAATTCAAATGGATTGCAAGTAACGGGAGACAATCCAAATTTTTCAGCTAGCGGAAGTGAGATTACTTTTGGCTACGCGATGGGAGTAAGTCACGGATCCTCGGGGGTATTCAAAGCGACCGAGAGTGGAATTGATAACTACTCCTTGACGCTCCACAACGGTGACAATGGTGCGGCAGTTCCTGAGCCTGCCACGGCAACGCTAACGATTCTGCTGTTTGGGATTGCGGGTGTTGCATCGGCAAAACGAAAGAAAGCATGGGCAATCCAAAGATAACCCTGTCCGCTAGTCAGGCTGTCTAGTTAGTTTCGCCAAAAATCAACCCACTTGATCTCGACCCAGTCGGGGTTCTCGTCGATCAGCCACGCTCTCGGTAGCGTCGCCTCGAAGTATTCGCTAATCTCAAGCGGCAGTCGGACTCGCTCCACAGGCTTGCCCTGGCTGCCTATAACCTGGATCAGCGAAGTCTCGATCTGTTTCGGCTTGGTGGTTGTGCTGACAGCCCCCGCGCTGTTGCGATCCTCGGCAATCTCGGTCCAACTCTCCTGCAAACGCGATGAGTTGTATTCGCCCGAATACGTCCTCGATTTGCCACCCATCAGTTTGCCACCCATCACGAACTGAACCTGCTCCAACCCTTTCGTGTGCAATCGAACCACAAGCTTGGTCGGCCAACTCGCCTTGACTCGCTTGAGCTTGAATCCACCGATCCCCTTCCTGCTCTGTACGTCGAATACCAAACCATCCTTGGCATCGGTTGCGATAACGTCGACGCGATCCCCATCTTTGACGTCGCTAATGATGTAGTCGTCTTGCAAGTTACTATCCTTGGTCTTGGTAACAGGAGTACTCGAAACAGGGTTAACGGGATCGATTTGAGCTACTGCGGATGGATCGCCCAGCAAGAGCCATCCAACCGTCAGCAACAAAACAGCCGTCAAAGCCGGCTTCCAGGAGCAACCGTCGGTCGCATCCTTGGACGGATAAGCTTTCACGATTTCTCCTTTGCGGACCAAAAACGCACCAGACATCTGAAAGCCGTCGCCGACAAGCTTTCCGAATCCGTACCCCTTGAGGATCGCAG
>CAILTZ010000200.1 GCA_903837255.1 uncultured Pirellula sp.
GACCGCAAGGCCCATCAGGAACAAGCGGTAATTCTCTTTTGAGCGGAGATTCATCCCCATCCATAAATGTGGGAGCAATTGGAGATTTTTATTACTCCAAGAATTCGAAGTCCTTCTGGGGGCCGAAGACTTCGAATGGATGGGGATCGGAAATTCAGGTATTCATGGAGTTAGAAAAACTCCAAGACACCGTTGCATCGCTAATAGTTGCTGGGTCCGGCATAAGCGTGTCGTACAACGACGATCCGTTGGCACCCGCGTTACCATCGATCACGATTTCCACGAGTGGAGGGGGAGGGTTTAACCCAGGCGTATGATTCTTTACATCGATCTACCATTGCCGTCGTCAGCAACTCCGAGCGTCTCTGTGCGCGGTCCATTCCCGACCGAGACAGCGATCGATAGCAGCCCTTTCACGCTGACAGGCTCTCAAAACTCCAACGGGAGATTTTCGGCCAACATTGGGGAACTGGCGGCTGGTATCTATCGATGCTCGATCACGATCAATGGAGCCCTGATTGCCATCGGCTACATCAACGTGACGGCAACCTCGACCGTTGTGCGAATGGTCGACGATCCAGACGCATCGATCGACTACACCGCATTGGCCAATGCGATCGCTCTTTCGGTATCGACGACGATCATCGCTGCATTGCTGAATCGGTTTACCATCGCGGGAACAGTGGGTTCTGACGCAATCGTAGCTACCAACGACATCACTCGCGATGAACGTCTTGCGTTAGGAGGTTTGTACGCAGGCAATTTTTACTCCTACACTCAAGCCGATCTTTCACTGACGATCGGTGTCCCCGCAGCAGCTCCGGATTGTGTTGGGCGTCTGGTTTGGACCGCTAAGAACTCGATTGCCGATGCTGACTCCGCTGCGATTTTGCAAGTCGATTCCGCGAGTGGGATCCTAAAGCCTGCGAACCAGACGACACAGGGATCGATCGTCGCGATCGCAAACGCGACGCAAGGCCAACCTAGTCGAGCGGCAAAGGTCGACTTCCGCGCGGCGGCTATGGCAACTGTCAATCCAAGCAGGCTGTATTGGGATCTTCGACGATACATTGCAGCTCAGGGGCAAACACCGGCAGAAGCGGACCTATTGGCTACTGGTGTTTTGGATCTTACTAGGCCTGTTAATCGAGCGACTAGCTAGTGGTCACATTCTCGCCTCAGTCCGGACCACAGACGACCTTTTGTTCTTGTCCCGCTGACATAGCGATTTACGGAGGAAGCGCGGGAGGGGGCAAGACCTTTTGCGTCTTACTTGATGCGCTCCGAGGCATCGGCGATCGGTATTGGAGTCCGGTGATTTTCAGGCGGACCTACAAGCAGATCACGGCGCCGCAGGGATTGTGGGACAAGGCTTGCGAAATCTATCCGCTCGTAGGCGGTCGAATGCGGCAGTCCCAAATGGATTGCGTGTTCCCGTCTGGAGCGAGAATCAGCTTCAGCCACATGGAGCACGAGCAATCCAAGATGGCATGGCAGGGCACAGAACTGCCCCTGATTTGCTGGGACGAGTTGACCCACTTTTCATCGGGACAGTTTTGGTACCTCGTGTCTAGAATGCGATCCATGGGAACAATCGAGCCGTACATGCGAGCGACCTGCAATCCGGAACCTGGCTCTTGGGTCGCCGAGCTGCTCGATTGGTGGATCGATCCGTTGCTCGGTACGCCGATACCAGAACGAGGCGGTAAGCTCCGATGGTTCACGCGGATGCCTGACGACTCGATCGAATGGGCGGATAGCCCGGAAGAATTGCCGAAGGGCCAGATGAAGCCTATGAGCTTCACATTCATCCCAGCGACTTTGCAGGATAATCCTGCGTTGCTGGCCAAAGATCCATACTACGCTGATCGACTCCGCGCACTTCCCCGAGCCGAGCGTGAAGCTCTACTCGGTGGCAATTGGCACTCGCAGACCGGAGGCGTGTTCGATCGCGACTGGTTCCGAGGATACGACATCCTGCCCTCAGGCGAATTGCAATGGCTTATGGCTGGAGACGTGGTTACGGCCGTACCTACAATGCTACGCCGATTTGCCACGTTGGACACAGCAGGCACATCAAAGGATCGAGCCGAAGAAGCCACGGGCAAGGAACCAAGCTGGACGGTTTGTGTCGTGTGGGACTACTACAGGCCGAGACACACTTTGCTGGTCCGAAACGTGTTGCGCATCCAAGAGGAATGGGCAGGCATGGTAACAAGAGTCACAGGGTTCTTAGAGGCGAACGAAGTTCCGATTGTGGCAATCGAAAACGCTCACTTTGGCCCAGCCCTCAAAAGCCACATCAAGGGACGGCAGGCCGTGTTAGTCGGGCCAAAAATCCCTGGTATGGCAGA
>CAILTZ010000201.1 GCA_903837255.1 uncultured Pirellula sp.
CCGAGCAAATTGATCCGACTGTTGCCAGAGTTCTTGCCGAGTCGAGACCTGTTGGAGCGTGTGAGCCTTGAGCCAGTCTCCGACCAGATCGGTGATGTGCTTGACGAACTTCAGGTATCCGACCTGAGCCTCGGGAGGTGTCTGGGCGCGTTGAAAGACTTCGAGCAAGCCCACCGGGCCTTTGGGGGCAACCAGCGGTGAAGTGACCAATAGAAAGGGTGTCGGGTTGGCTTCGCCGGTTTGTTCCGAGCCACTGAAAGGCGGGATCAGTTCCGGGGTCCCTTTTTGGATCAAGCGACCCAAAAGGCGGCCATGGCTGATCGCTTCTTGATTTCTTGCATCGACTAGGTTTGGAGCGATATCGATGTGGTGGGCGAGGCGCAGTCCATTTTCGCCATCGAGAAGCCAAACCGCACCACCTCGAGCCGCAAGGGCGTCGACAACCTTTTGGAGGACGATCGGGTAGAACTCGGAGGCCCCGACATCCGACTTTGACAATTCGGCGACTTCGTTGACCAACGTGCGAATCTGCCGCTTGGTTTGTTCGACATTTTCGTCTGATGAGCCGGAAGACATTGCAAACCAATCTGGGAAAGGTTGAGGAAAGCTAGTTTAAGCAGATCTAATGCTGGGTCTCCATCCAAAAAGCTGAAAGAGGATTTTTGGAGGAAGACTACCTGAGTTATAAGACGACGCGAACGAGTGACAATCGGCAAAAAAACATAAATCATTCTAACGTTTTTTCATTCGGCTTGGAGTTCGTCGGTTTGATAGGTTTTCATGATATTTCGACACTTACCCCGTGACTTTTCCAAATTGCAGCTTTTTTGATGAAAGGCGACCGGTCATGGTTCCGCAAAAAGCGGAGTCCGATTCCAGGAATGCTAGCAAAACCCAGCCTCCGGGAAGTGTCCGACAAAGGTTCCTGGCACGAAGTCGAGGGTTCTCCGGCGGCAATCTGGACCGCTGATGGACGCTGATGGAGCGATGATCGAATTGACCACCCCCTGAAACAACGTCCACCGAGTCGATCATGTCCGCTGCCAACGCATTCATTCCTGTCAACACAGTCAATACAGTCCAAAAACCCACGAGCAGACCAACGCGGCGCAGGAACCCCCGCAGCTGTTCCGTCTGCCGGCTCCCCGGCTTCTTCCACTTCAAAAATCAACAATCATCACTCGACAATCATCAATCCATCCCTCGCGATGCTGTGCGGTCATGCCTGTCACCTCTGACCTCCCGCCAAGGTTCACTCGCTACAGCCGCCTGCGGCGGGCGCGATGGGTTTTGGACAGTGTTGACTGGATTGACCGTGTTGACTGGATTGACGGCGGACGTTGTTGACCTCGTTGACAGTGTCCACTCTGTCCGCTGTCAACACAGTCAATCCATTCAAAAAACCAATGACGGCGTCTTCCAGTTCAACAATCAACAATCATCACTCGACAATCATCAATCCATCGCTGGATAAAACTCGGGGGACAGTCCCCGGGTATTCCAGTCACCAATGGCGGCTTTGCTAGCTTTGAGGGCCGCTAAGACCCTGCAATCAGGTGCCAGGCACCCGGTGAACAGGGTGATGTTTGCTAGCGTTCAGTAAGTCATCCAAAAAAGTTTAAAACTCTTTCGCAAAATGCTTGGACCAAACCCCAGGCTTCGCTAAACTACCCACCGGGCTAAACCCCAAAGCGTCTCTCGTTTTTCCATGCTCGTCTTACACGGAAGTAAAGAACATGACTCGAATTCCTATCAGCCAAGCGGACGAACAAGCTCGGCAACTGCAAGCGAACCTCGATCTGAGCACCGCCGAAATCGGACTCCAAGTCCGTACGACGAACTGCTTGGAAGAAAAAGGAATTTTCACCGTACGCCAGTTGCTCAAAGCCAGCCCAGAAACCCTGCTGAGCATCGCGAACTTCGGTGACAAAACCCTTGAAGAAGTCTACCTTGCCTTGGAAAAGTACGGCTACTACCGAACTTGGCGCAAACCTCGATAAAACGCCTGTGCTTGCCAAGCCCGCCTACTGGCTTTCGTTACTTGCCTACCTTGTGACTCTCGCCTGTGGTCCCCTTGCCCTGGGGACTACAGCCTTCGGGCAATCACCTGACGAGGCAACTCTGGCGTTTCTGAGCAAGCTTCGCTCTATCGAAAAGTTCGCTACCAACAACGCTCGCCCCAGCGGCCCCCCATCCGATACCGACTCGTCGGTTGCCGACGTCCCCTCGCCGCAACGACTCGCCGAACTTTTTGAGCTGGCTCTGAGACCAAGCCCCACGGACAGAAATCGTTTCTTTCTCGCAGACTCCACGCCGCGACGTAAACAGCGCCGCGATCGACTTAAGGATGCCCTGCAGTCCGCAGGCTTGCTCGAAGAACTAATCGCCCTGGCCCAACCTCACGCAACCGCCCAACCCCCTCATGAGCTTAGCCCTAGGGTGGGGAGTCGCGGCGGACTCTTAGACCCTGCCCAGGCACTTCTCACGATTCTCAGCGAACCGTCCGAGAAAGCAAACGCCGAGGATGCGATTCAGGTCAAACGCTCCAGTGCGAACTTTCCCCTGCTGGGCTGGGGACCGGGTACTTACCAATCGGCACGCAGCGAGCATTTTGCAATCGCCTCCCAAGCCGGGGAGAAACCGACTGCAGAAGTCGCAACAGCTTGCGAATGGATCTTCAGCGTTTGGCACGCGCTCTTCGGGGATCGCTTTGAGTTTCCTAACGGGGAAACCCAAGCCTTCCGTGTGGTTCTGTTTAGAAACCGCGAAGCCTATGTGCGGGCTTTGAAAACAATCGAGCCTCGGATATCGATCTCGACCGGATACTATAGCCCCGAACATCGAATGGCTTTCTTTTATTGGGATGGCCAAAAATCTATTCCGACCCTAGTCCATGAATTGACTCATCAATTCTTCGATGCAACCGCTACTCAAACCGCCCGCTTCAACGCCGAGAGCGACCCAGGAGCTTGGGCCATCGAGGCCGTTGCGCTCTACATGGAATCGTGGTCCGAGGAGCATCTCGGCGGCCTGAGCATCGTGGACATCGGAGGCTGGGATGCACCCCGACTCCAAGCGGGCCGCTTCAGGCGCCTGCGAGACCAGTACTGGATTCCTTGGGATGAATTTTCCATGGCCGATGGCAAACGCCTCAGGGCCGATCCCGACGTGGCCGCTTGGTATTCCCAAGCTTGTGGGCTGGCTCATTTTTGGCTCGATGCAGATCCGACTTCTCGCGATCGCTTTTTGAGTTATCTGCAAGATGTCTACCAAGGGCAGGGGGGCAAAGCCTCAAGCACCCTTACCGATGATGACTCGCTTCGGACTGCTTACGACCAATACTTGCTCACAGGCTCGAACCCAGCCGGCGATCCGCTTGCGAATTTCCTTGTGCGACCGGGATTCATGCGCCGAAACGAGATCGTCCTTACGCGCTGTCCGATCGAAAACCAAACGCTGTTGCACTGGCCGCTTAGGCTCAGGAAACTCGCATGGCTCGATCTGGGATTTACTCAGATCGACGACGAACTCTTCGCCCAAGCCGAATCAACGCCTTGGGATGTCTCACGGCTAAACCTCGAATCGACGAAACTGAGCGATGCATCGCTAATCGCCATCGCTTCGATGAAGAGTCTCACCGAATTGGACATAAGTGGCTGCAAGGTAACCGACGCGGGACTGGAGGCATTGTCCAAGCATCCAAATTTAAAGCAGTTGTGGCTTACAAACACCAGCGTCACCGATCGCTCGATTGAGGTCCTATTGTCGCTGCCCAAACTCGAGCGCCTAGAAGCCAGCGGCTCGCTCTCGGTCGAAGGCTATCAAGAGCTGCTTAAGAAAAAGCCAAGGCTCAAGAAGCCTTAGTCGGATCAGTCGGATCAGTCCGATCTATTTTTTGAGTTCCATGCACACGGCGATCTCTTTGGCAATCGCCTGAAGTTCCTGTGGGTTCTTCGGTGCAGAGCCGAAGGCATGAGCATCGTAAGCTTCCTCGGCGTTTCGGATCGGTGTTGCATTGACGGTCGACCAAGACATATCGTAGACCGAGTAAGACACAGCCAACCCCTTAGTCACCGCGTTGACTTCGCGCTGCAGATCGTAAGCGGTAAAGGCACTATTGACAAAGCAAGAAGCGTTGATGAGCCAATCCTTGTACTGTTTGTTCTTGGAAATCTTCGAGCCGTAAACGACTTCTAAAGCCTCAGCTGCGCTACGAACGCTGACCATGATCCGATCGATGATCGTCCGAACCGGATGACTGAATGCGACTTCGGCGAAGCTCGATGGAGAGAGATAGACGTTGACCGCCGCGCCGACGGCTCCGCAACTGGTGTGCCCAAGCACGATCACGCTCTGGAGTGATTCCCTCAAGGCTGTGGCTGCGTAATCGATGCTGCCGATGCATTCGAGCCCCAGAACGTTTCCGGCCACTCGAACAACAAAAAGATCGTTCGACGAGCAATCGAAGATATGTTCGATCGGTACACGGGCATCGGCGCAACCTAGCACTGCGGCATACGGCGAGTGCATTTGCGCAAGTCCCGTGACGATGGGGATTCCCAGTTGCACCGGTGAAATCGGAACCACCATCGATTCGACTTTCTTGCCATCCTGCACCGCTTGTAGGTGATTGACCATCGTATAAAAGCGGCAGTTTCCCTGGTGGAGGGTTTTCAGAGCTTCCTTATTGTTCTTCGGACGCTTGAGTTCCAGTGGTGCATACGGGTCAAAACGGTAGATGATATCCATGGTGCATTTCCGAGTTATGCCTTCGAGGGTTCACTGAATTCTCTTCGGCTATTGTAAAAAATTTCTTCAACGGAGTTGGCGATTGTCTGCGACATGCCTTCGAGATCCAAATCGTCTTCATCAAACCCAAAGGGTTCTTCGACGTGTTCGGCAACGACCTCCATTCCTACCATGAAGTAGGATACGACAATCGTCAGCGGTAGCGTCCACCACATGAAGTCATGGACGAGCCCCCAGGGCAGCGTGAACAAAAATAAAAAGATGCATTGTCGGGCGAATATTCGATACGATTGAACCATGGGAGTTTTGGCGATTCGTTCGCAAGCTCCGCATATGTCCATCAGCTTGGCCGTTTCGCAATCGAGGATTCGCAGCAGATCGCGGTCAAAAGGTTTGTCGGCAAGACGACTGCTGATCCATCGGTAGATGTCTTGGGAGATCGCCAATGGCACATGCGTCGGCGTCGCCCCTTGAAAGATCGGCCCAGCGTAGGTCTCTTTGCGCAAATGACACGTCAGCGCCCTGGGGAACTCCGACAAGTGCCTGCAGAGAAATCGCCGCTGGTCCGAGGTTAGATCGGGAAAGAACTCCTGAATCTTGATGGCCAAGTTCCTGCTGCAGTTGATCAGGCTGCCCCACAGCGTTCGGGCTTCCCACCAACGTGCGTACGCAGCATTGGTTCGAAAGACCAGTAGCCATCCAAGCACGAGAGAAAGGGCTGCGTGCAAGTCCGACGGAGTGTCGCCAATACCGGCATAGCTGGTATACTCTTTGACGATCGGAAAAAGTGCGTAGAGCCCCATCGCAAGTGCGATCGAGCCGATCGTCATGAGTGTTCTTGACCTGAAGAGTGGATAAAGAGTGTCTTGAATTGGCATACCAATCAAGATACTTTAGCAGGTCAAATAATCCACCCCCCTTTTTTTGCCATTTCCAAATAGCTGAACAGCAACTTCATTTTCTAGGCCTTTCCTATGCGATTCTCACAGCGTGTTGTCGTGGTCACCGGCGGAGCCAAAGGGATCGGCGAGGGCTGCTCAAGAGTCTTTGCCAAAGAAGGAGGCCTAGTGGCTATCCTCGATCGAGACATTCAAGCCGCAGAGCAAACCGCTCAGTGCCTCGGTGAAAACCACGTAGCACTCCCTTGCGATGTCTCCGACGAAAAGCAAATCGCTTCGAGCATCGCGGCGGTCATCGACCGGTTCGGGCGAATCGATTGCCTGATCAACAACGCAGGAATCCATCCTCCCGATACGCCGATTGACAAGATGACTCCCGAGGAGGCGCTTGGGGTACTCCGCGTGAATTTCCTGAGCACCTATGCGATGTGTTATTACGCACTTGAGCATCTGAAAAAAACCAAAGGTACGATCATCAACGTCAGTTCGATGACCGCGGTGCTCGGCCAGCGCAACTCGACGGCTTATGCGGCCAGCAAAGGCGCCCAGCTATCATTTACCAAATCGCTAGCCCTTGAATGCGCCGACTACGGCATCCGAGTCAATGCAATTCTACCGAGCAATGTCGACACACCTCTGATGCACAAGTGGGCATCGAGCTTGGCCGATCCCCAAGCTGCGTTGCAGCGTATTGCCGCCTTGCAACCCATTGGCCGAATGGCGGACGTCGAAGAAATGGGACGCGTCTGTTTGTTCCTTGCCACCGAAGATAGCAGTTTCATCACTGGCCAAGGCCTCCATGTCGACGGCGGTGCTAGCTTGGACTACTAGGTCCTAGCCATCCAACTTATGCGCATCGTTACGCCAAGCCGCTCGGAAAAAATCTACGATTACTTGATCGTCGGTTCGGGCCCGGCTGGCTTGACGCTTGCTCAAGCATTGCAGCCAGCAGGCCGAGTCTTGGTCATCGAGGCCGGCACTCCTCACCGCGGCCCTCTCTCGATGACTCCAGCTTACTATCCGCGCAGTTTCGGCTCCCGCATCGATTGGGACTACCAAACCGCGCCGCAACCGGAACTTGCCAACCGAAAGATCGCTTGGCCCTCGGGCAAAACCCTCGGCGGCTCGTCGGCGATCAACGCCATGATCCGCATCGAGCCTGCCGACCATTGTTTGCAGGAACTTCAAACCACCTGTGGGTCCGATTGGTCGATCGAATCGAGCCGAAGTTTCTTTCAAGAACTGCGTAGGATCTGGCAAGGCTCAGCGCCTGAGCTTCACCCGAACACCTCGGCGTTGCTTGAGATTGCCATCGCCAACTCCGTCGGCTCAAGAAATGCAATCTGGAGACCTAGCCACACCATTTCACCCTATCTTCGGATGCAGGCGCATGGCCGCCGAAGGATTGTCGATCAACTACCATCGAGCCGCAACCAAAATGCAACCTCGCAAAACAGCTTCGATGTACTCACAAGTGCGACGGTCAAAAGACTCTTGCTAGAATCCGATCGAGTTGCCGGCCTGCTGGCCGATGTCGAGGGTGAAGAGTTTCAGCTGCGAGCCAACAAACAAGTGATCCTCTGCTGTGGTGCGATCGAGACCCCGAGGCTTCTATTCCAAAGCGGCTTCGGGCCCAAGGAGCCCCTGGCCCGGGCCGGACTCTCTTGCACCCACCCGAGCGAACGAATCGGTTCGGGGCTTCAAGACCATTTGGTCTATCCGCTAGTATTCAGTCTTCGCGACGGCCAATCCTTTTCATTCCCCTTTGCAAATCAGGATCGCTTGCGTTACTTACAAGGTGGGCTTGGTCCCAAGTCCTCGAACCTTGCCGAGCTCGGAGCGTTTATCGATCCTGACGGCAACCCACGGAACTCATTTCAGTGGCACATCACTCCGACGCATTATTTGGCTTATCCGAGGATTCCCGTCCCCCATCCTTGCATCAGCATCGGTATCACGCAGAGCAAACCCCAAAGCACTGGAACAATCCTTCCCGAACGAATAGATCCGATGGGACTTACCCGCAGTTGCGATTCAGGTCGCGTTGCATTGCGTATCGATCCTCGATACCTGTCGGAATCTGATGACTGGGAAGCTTTTAAGCGAGCGATCGATTGGTCTCGCGAGTTCTTTCATCGGCCTCCTTGGCAAGTTCTACTCGACGAGGAGCTAGCACCAGGGCTTAAGAGATCCTCGGACGAGTCCCTACGAAACCATTTCGAACGTTTCGCAACGACTCTTTACCACTACAGCGGAAGTTGTGCGATGGGGATGGATCCAAGTGCACCGGTGGATCCAAGATTCACTCTTCGAGGCATCGATGGCCTGCGCATCTGCGACGCTTCGGTATTCCCAAGCATCCTTGGGTGCAATCCTCAAACAACGATCATGATGCTAGCGATGCGGCTTGGGAACTGGTTGATCGAGGAGTCGTAACGGAAGCCGAGCCTAGGACTCCGAGGCGCCTTGGGCTCGCGGATCGTGGGCTGCTGCGAGCCGGTTGCCTTGCCGATGGATCGCCTGGGAGATCGCCAGAGCCCCAGATGCCTTGAGAGGATGCCCCATCGCAGAGAGTCGCTGCCGAGTCTCGGGAGTGATAGCCCAAGGGCTATCGATTCCGGTTTGGTCTTCGAACAGGAGTTGATCAGGCCGCCATTGATGGTGCACACGTGGTGCGGCCAGAGCCTCGGCCACCGAGCATCCACCATCGAGAACTCGCAGGAGGACTTGGAGCGTCGCATTGATGATCCGTGGTCCACCCGCAGCGCCGGCTGTGAGAACCGGCTGGCCCGTGGAATCCAGAACAATGGTCGGACTCATGCTCGACAATGGGCGTTTGCCAGGAGCAACAGCGTTGGACTCAGAGCCCACCAAACCGAATGCGTTGGGTGTTCCTGGTGCGATGCTGAAATCATCCATTTGGTTGTTGAGCATCACGCCGGTTCCTGGAACGGTGACTTTACACCCCCAGGAGGTGTTGACCGTACAAGTCATCGCTACCCAGTTCCCCTCTTCATCGGCGGCTGTCAGGTGGGTGGTGTGCTTGCGATCTTCTCCCGGCGATGGTTCGCTGGAGAGTATTTCTCGCTCGAGCACACCATTTGGCCAACCGTGCTCGATTCCGTCAGTTGACCTGGAATCAAGGAAATCAGCCATCCGATCCACGGAGTACTCGGGGGCCAAGAGCCCCTGAGGTACATCGACGAAATCGCTGTCGCCGAGCCAATGCGCTCGGTCGGCAAAAGCTCGCTTCATGGCTTCGCATAGCAGATGGTAGTAAGCATCTGGGCGCGAACGCATCCAGGCACCGACAGGGTAGGGTTCGAGCATCATGAGCATCTGCGCGATGTGCATCCCACCGGAGCTTGGAGGTGGAAATCCGATCACCTCGTAATTTCGGTACTTGGTTCGGATCGCAGCGCGCTCTTTGGGTTGATAGGCTAGAAAGTCTTGGCGGGTCAAAACCCCACCGATGGATTCGAGATAATCCGCGCAAGCCTTGGCGAAAGGGCCTTCGTAGAACCACTCGGCACCATGATCGGCGATGTTTTGAAGGGTGCTTGCTAGATCTTTTTGAACCCAGGGCTCACCTTCACGGATCGGGGTGCCATCGGCATGGAAATAGATCGCTTTGGATGCGGGGTACTTTCGCAGCTGGTCGGCCTCGGCAGCGATGGTCCGGCCGATCGACTTCGAGGCCGGCGCGCCGTCGAAGGCCGCCTTGTGGGCATCCTCAAAGAGCTCTCTCCAGGGGAGTCTGCCGGCCTGGGTGTGCATGTGCTTGATGGCCGCGATTTGACTCGGAACGGCGCATGCCAAGGGACCATCTTGGCTCAGCTTTGGATCGGCTTTGCCATCGCGAAGAAACATCCCTTCGTGGGCAGCTTGGCCAGCCGTCTCCCTGCCATCGATCGCCAGAATTTGGCCGTTGGAGCGGCGGATCAGGACCAAGCAGCCGCCGCCGATTCCCGAGTTATGGCCGTCGACTACCCCTAGGACAAGTGAGGCAGAGATGGCCGCGTCGATCGCATTGCCCCCGCTTTGAAGAATTCGCATCGCGCTTCGGGTAGCCAGGGGATGAACCGTGGCGGCCCCGCGGTTGACCGTTAATCGATCCCAGCCATGCGATCTGCCGAGCAGACTGCCCAAGAATGCTCCGCCTGTTGCGGTAGTTTTAAGAAAAGCTCTACGTGTAGTCATCCGGAGTTGCCTGCTGTCGCCAAGTTTGCTGGGATACTTATAATCCTACATCGCTTAGAATCATCGCGTGTTATCTTAATCGAAGTCCACGAAGAACCCAACCAAGCCAAGCTCACAACCTATGGAAACAATGACCCTTGGCCAGCGTGTTTCCAGATCGATTTTTTTGGAGGCTTCGTCGATCAAGGCCGGGAATGTCCACCCCGGTGCATCGTTTTCCGACATGCGGTTTGCGGACTTTGAAGTCGCCTCGATTGCGATCGGTCGAGCGTTCGGGGAATCGCTAGAGACGGGTTCTTTGGGTGGGATTGTTCTGGCAGGTGTGCGGGCGATGGTCCAGGCCGTATCGGTCAACACAAGCCTCGGGACGATTCTGCTTTTGGCTCCCATGGTGCTATGCCCACCGTCGAGCTTTCCAACCCGATTCTCTGAAGGGGTATCGAAAGATAATGATTGGAATCCCGACGCCTTTGAGCTAGCCGTTTCCGCCGTTGTCAGAGCATCTACTGCGGAGGATAGCGAGCGGATCTATGAAGCGATTCGGGTGGCAAATCCAGGTGGATTGGGCAGAGTCGAGTCGCAGGACATCCGAGCATCAGCACCGGCACCGATTTGCATCCTAGAGGCCATGCAGATCGCCTCAAGCTGGGACGATGTGGCTTTGCAGTATGCCAACGGATATACGCAGGTCATCGAGTGGACCGTCCGGTTATTGGAACTTGTAAAGACCCACCCAAGGCTCATCGATGCGGTTCGTTATCTGCAAATCGAGATCCTCGCTTCGCGACCCGACAGCCTGATTGTGCGGAAACATGGAAAGAAAATGGGAAGCTTAGTGCAATCTCAAGCGTCAGCGGTTTTAGCAAGTGTTCCGTTTGGCAGCCCGAGTTTTGAACAAGCATGGGATCGGTTTGATGCATTTCTGCGTGAGGATGGCA
>CAILTZ010000202.1 GCA_903837255.1 uncultured Pirellula sp.
CCGCAGTATGTTTCGATGCGACAACATCGCACCCTTGGGAGACCCCGTGGTACCCGAGGTGTATTGGATATTGATCGGATCGCTACAGTGCAATTCTCGCTCGACTGAACGGAGCGACTCGATGGAAACACGGTCGGCTAACTTCAGGAATTCCTCCCAAGAAAAACCTCCCTCTATCGCGTCGCCTCGCAAACAGATTACGGTCTTGAGGCTGGGAAATTTGCTACTTGAAATTTCTCCCGGTACACAGCCTGCTAGCTCCGGGATGGCCTCTTGCAACGACTCAAAGTAATGGGTGGTCTTGTAATGATCGATCAGAGCCAATCCCTTGAGATCCGCTTGGCCGACCACAAACGATAACTCCTCGGTCCTGTAGGAAGGATTGATGGTCACCAATACCACGCCGATCCTGGCGGTTGCAAATTGGAGCAAGACCCAAGCTGGAATGTTTGTTGCCCAGATGCCAAAGTGATCCCCGCGACGGAACCCCAACGCCAACAGACTCCTTGCTACCTGATCGACCTGCCGGTCAAACTCGCTCCAAGTCGCCCGCCAATCCAGATGCGGGAACACCACTGCATCTTGGTTGGGACACCGAGCGGCAGTCTCCCTGAGCACTTGGCCAATCGTCAGGCCGTCGACCCACGCCTGAGCCTCTTCGATGGGCATGGCCAACAACGCCTGCGCTAGCCCTTTGCCCTGGGCATCGTTTCGTATCGAGCAACGGAGTATGCCGTAAACAATGAAGTTGAGTCCTTCGAGATTCGGGGCTTCGAATCGCTCGACGCGCTGGACCCCCATCGACTTGAAGTAATCAAGGACTCGATCGGCGGTCAACCAACTTTTTAACCAAGCATAATCGCTGGGGGATCTGGCCAAAATCCCGATGTTGGCATTCATCCCTTTGTCACCGCTGCGGCCATAGGCTTTGGAGATAAGCCGTTGAGGACCACTGGTCGAGTGGATCTTTTCGGTAGACTCCGTTTCCTGGGACTTTGCTTTTGGCACCGGGACGGCGGGCCAGGAACCTGTCTTGGCCGGCCCACCGGTTCGATTGTCTGACTCGATGCAATGAACTCTGGCCGCGAGCAACTTGCTCTCGATCAAACACGGCCAATAACGAAACACCGGGCTGACCGAAGGCCGTCCTTGAGCGTAGCCCGTAGTCCCCTGGGGTCCGGCAGTCACCAAGGGAATCAACTCCTTGGAAAACGCTTCGACGGCCTCCTTCGAAGGTGACTCGACGGCGATCCTCAAAACGGTTTCGAACGGATCGTGATTGGCATTGATGCCTTGAAGGACTGGGATGCTAGCTCCGCTACCCAAACACTCGACTACCCTCTGACTGTAATGCCAACCGGCATCCTCTAGCCTCTTTAAGACGATCTCTCCGCAGCGATAACCCTTCGCGACCGCTTGCTGACCGATGATCGTCAAGGTTCCGGCAGCCCTGTACCCATCGCGATAGGTCGCACTGACCTTGAGCGTCTCGGGATGCTTGCACCCTTTGGCTCCACGTACTTCAACGCGATCATTCGCGATCTGCTTGACACTGAGCCCCAAAAAAGAGACTTCGACATCCGGGCTGATGTATCGTCCGGGATCGGAGATCTCATACAGGAGTTGCTCTTTGACCGTATGGACCGTAACGCATCCACCCGACGAAGCCGATTTGGTAATGACCAAGCCTCCATCGGGCGAGACCTCTACGATCGGAAAACCGATATCTACAGGGCTTGGGACCGAGAGCCAATCGGTGCTGATCCCGCCGGTAGCATGGGTCCCGCACTCGAGCAGATGACCGGCCAGAGTACCCGCGGCCATACGATCCCAATCGTCGTACTTCCAATGAAAATGATGGACGCATGCGGCCAGCACCATCGATGGATCGGCCACGCGTCCGGTGATCACAATATCAGCCCCCATCTTGAGAGCATCGACAATCCCCGAACAGCCCATGTAAGCATTGGCAGTCACTAGGCGATCTTGGACCGAGGACAAAGGCTCATCGGTATCGACATTCCTATATCCCTCTGGACAGGGGGATTGTTTGAGGATCTCAAGCACATCGTCGCCACCGACAACACCGATCTTAAGCGATCGGCAACCGGCTGACTCGAGCGCTGCGCGACAAGCCTCGGCGCAGGCTTGAGGACTGAGACCTCCTGCATTTGCGATCAGCTTGCACTTGCCGCCCGAGGACCAGTAGGGAGCAAGTCCCCTGACGACCTCGACAAAGTCTTGTGGATACCCAAGCTGAGGGTTTCTCTCTCGTTGCAATGCAAGGATCGACATCGAGACTTCGGCCAAATAGTCCATCGTCAGGTAATCCAGCTCGGGAACCTGGACCAATAACTCTTTGGCAGCCGAGGGTCGATCACCCCAGAAGGCTTGTGCGTTGCCGATCCGAATCGATTCGCTCACACTTCTCTCGCTTGTTTCATTGCTGGAAAGGACTTGTTAGATACGACGGCCAAGCCGATCGAGAGCCACGTGCGGGTCGCCTCGGGTGGGATAATCGCATCGACCCAACCTCGGGCTGCTCCGTAGCGAATGTCGGTCTGGGCTTGATACATCTCGCGGACCGAGGTCCGCATGGCGTCGAGCTCTTCGGGCGAGAGTGACTTGCCGGACTTTTCCATGTCTCGGATCTTAAGGGACAAGAGCGTATCGGCGGCTTGGTTGCCACCCATGACTGCGTAGCGAGCGTTTGGCCATGCAAGAATCATCGCAGGATCGTAAGCTCGTCC
>CAILTZ010000203.1 GCA_903837255.1 uncultured Pirellula sp.
ATCGTGGCAATGTACTTTGCCAAAGAGCAGGACGCGATCGATGCCAAGAATGCCGAACTCGAGTCCCTATCAAGCAAAATGGCCGAGATCGAAGAAGAGCATGGTGGCGAGGAAGGATTGCTTGCGGAACTGGAGAAGGTCAACAAGGCCAACGTAGCAGCTGCGCTTCGCGAATTGAAAATGGAGAATGGAGAATTGAGAATTGCGGAGATTGAAGTATTGGAGGAATGGCTGAGTTGCAGCACCAAAGAAGTCGACCTCAAGAAGCAGGTGAAAGACTTGGAATCGGCACTCGATGCCAAGGCTTTGGCCCAGTACGCCAAGCTGAGCGAAGCCGACGTCAAGACGCTAGTGGTCGACGACAAGTGGTTGGCGACGATCGAAACCGACATCCATGGCGAGATGGATCGAATCAGTCAAACGCTCACGCAGCGAGTGAAAGAACTGGCCGAGCGATACGACAAACCGCTCCCGGTAATGGTTGCGCAAGCCGATGCGATGGAATCCAAGGTGCGAGCGCACCTAGAGAGGATGGGGTTCGCATGGCGGTGATCTCCGATGACGGTTACGACCGGTTGTTGACTCGGATCGGCTCGACACTGACCCAGGGGCGTGGGCGAGCGGTCCAGGCTGTGAATGTTCACTTGATGGAGACGTATTGGCAAGTGGGCCAACAGATCGTCGAATTCGAGCAGGAAGGACAACCCAAAGCGGAGTACGGAGCGGGTTTAATCACACGATCATCTCAGGATCTAGGAACTCGACACGGAAAAGGCTTCGATCGCAGCAATTTGATACGTATGCGTCAGTTCTACCTAGCCTATCCAAAAGGTGCGACAGCGTCGCACTTTTTGTCGTGGTCGCAATTAGGAAAGCGATA
Organism: uncultured Pirellula sp.; assembly: GCA_903837255.1. Lineage (GTDB taxonomy): Bacteria > Planctomycetota > Planctomycetia > Pirellulales > Pirellulaceae > JBKCUI01. The sequence continues at coordinate 881 of CAILTZ010000203.1, forward strand.
TGGGAAATTGATAAGGGATAATGGACGAATTCAACAGACCATACAGAAAGACTTTAGAGGAACGATGATCCAGCTTCACGCGCTCGCTACCTCTATTCCCTTCCTGAATTCTCAATTATCAATTCTCCATTCTCAATTGTCCCGGGGGTTCGCATGGCAGTGAAGAAGGGATACAAGCAAACGGAAGTAGGTGTGATACCAGACGTATGGAAATGTGCGACGGTGCAGGAGTTGCTCGATTCGGGAGACATCGTTGAACATTTGGATGGAAATCACGGAGAGCTTTACCCTCGCAGCCACGAGTTTACCAACAACGGGGTTCCATATATCACAGCAAACGATCTCGTTGACAACCGCGTTGAATTTTCCAGATGTAAGCACTTGTCGGATGCTCGGGCCAAGCGATTCCGAAAAGGTGTCGCGAAGCATGGTGATGTTCTGTTTGCTCATAATGCAACAGTCGGTCCGACAGCTATTCTCCGAACCGAGATGGATTATGTCATACTAAGCACAACGGTAACTTATTACCGTTGCCGGCCTGAGAGATTACATAATGCCTGGCTACTTTATGGGCTCCAGGCTTTGATGTTCGTTGCGCAGTATCGTGCGATCATGTCTCAATCGACGCGTAATCAGGTTCCGATTACGGCACAACGAAAGCTTACCTTAGTTGTCCCACCTCTCATTGAGCAAACCGCGATTGCCGGCGCGTTATCGGATGCGGATGCATGGATCGAATCGCTCGAGCAACTGATCGCCAAGAAGCGTCAGATCAAACAAGGTGCCATGCAGGAATTGCTCACCGGAAAACGCCGACTACCCGGGTTCAGTGGCAAGTGGGAATGGAAAAGGTTAGGGGAAGTTGCGACGTTTCTTTCTGGTGGAACGCCATCAAGAGCGAACGAACATTACTGGAAGGGAACGATCCCGTGGATCAGCGCCAGCAGTCTACGATGCTTTGAAGTTTGTCGTTCAGATAGCAACGTTACCAAAGAAGCAGTAGCGGCGGGGAGCAAAATGGCACCACTTGGATCTACGCTATTGTTGGTTCGAGGAAGTGCATTACACAACGAGATTCTTTGTGGTTTGGTTACACGGCTTGTCTGCTTCAATCAAGATGTAAAAGCACTTATTCCCGCCGCCTCAGTCGTCCCACGATTTCTAACAACTGCCCTTCGTGCGCGCGAACAGGATCTACTGGGGATGGTGACGTCCGCAGGGAATACGGCAGGTGTATTGGATACCAAGCAACTTAAGGCATTCGAGATTCCTGTACCGACGTCGCACGAGCAAATGGCCATTACCATTGTCCTCTCGGACATGGACACGGAGATCGAATCCCTCGAATCGAAGCTTGCCAAAGCACGTGAGATCAAACAAGGGATGATGCAGGAGTTGCTCACCGGGAGGATTCGGTTAATTGAGAATTGAGAATTGAGAATTGAGAATTGAGAATTGAGAATTGAGAATTGCAGGAGATTGGCTGACCAAAATCAGGCTAAAAATGCAAATCACGACTAAAATGGAGATTACTTGGAAGAACCAAAATGGCAAATCACATTCGTGCAGTGATGGACGGAACATGGAGAGTCGGGTGTTGGGGAAAAAGAATGTGGTGCGCGAAAAATCGTTCGCATTTGCTCTTCGTACGGTGAGACTGGCAAAGTTTCTTCGTGACGCGAAACGAGAATTTGTCCTCTCCAAGCAGGTTCTGCGAAGTGGGACGGCCATTGGAGCCCTAGTCCGTGAATCCGAACACGCGCAGAGCAGAGCCGACTTCATCAGCAAACTCAGCATAGCCCTCAAAGAAGCGAACGAAACCGATTACTGGATAGACCTTCTCCATCAATCTGATTATCTAACGTCCGACCAATTTCAGTCCATCCATCGCGACAGCCAAGAACTCATTAGACTGCTTGTGTCAATCGTCAAATCCACCAAGTCTAGCCCCCCTAAATCCTAACCTCAATTCTCAATTCTCAATTCTCAATTCTCAATTCTCAATTCTCAATTCTCAATTCTCAATTATGCCCATCGGCAAACCCGAACGAGCCACCCAAGACCGAGTATTGGAGCACCGGTTCCGAGGTACTTGGACCCACCTCCTCCAACCTCTGTGCTCTCTGTGCCTCTGTGTTTCCAATCCGATTTTTCCCAACCCGAGTGTTTCAAACTTCCGCGTTTCGTCCAAATTCGAACAACAAGAACCAGTTCGAAGCCCGATGAGTGTACCATCTCGAAACGACGATTTTCCACCTCGTCAAACCCTCGAACATTAGGTACGATAATCCCGTCAGCTTACTACGATTTTGGGAGTTTCAGCTAATGATCGATGACGTGAACATCAAGGGATTCCGAGGTCTTCAAGACTTCTCGATGAAGAATCTCGGTAGGATAAACTTGCTCGTCGGCACGAACAACAGCGGAAAGTCCTCAATTCTCGAAGCGCTTGAGTTGATGTCCTCTCGGGGAAGCTTACGCTCGATCTGGTCTGCGACGTCGCGACGCGGCGAACGCTTATGGTTCGACGACGATCGTCGATACAGCGATGTGTCCCATTTGTTTTATGGTCATGGTTTCGAGGTAGGTTCTAAGATCGAAATCTGTGCCGCGTCAGACGCGACCTGCAAACGATTTTCCATGGAGGTTGTGTGGCTTCCGGAGGACAAGAGCGAACTAATCGTAGATCTCCCACCCTCTGAGATGAATGATCCGCTGGGTCTTAAACTAGAATGGACAAATGGATTACCGTCACAGCCCCTGTTGGCTCCTCTGACGCGACGAGGTGGGCTTTCGAGCAGGTACATCAGTCGAAGCTCAGTGGATAAGATCGATTCACCGCCTATCCAGTTCATCTCGACCGCAGCTTTATCGCAAGAGGAAGTGCTATCTCTTTTTGACGAGGTTGTTCTTACGCCTGAGGAAGACCTCCTTGTTGAAGCGTTAAGGACGATTGAGCCCGATATCGAGAGAATTGCTCCGATAGGTAGTGACCGATCGCGATTCGCCAGCGGAGTTCGCCAAGGCAATATTGTCGTCAAGCTTCTGAATCATCGAGATCGGATTCCCATTGGAAGCATGGGGGATGGAATATGGCGTATGCTTGGAATCGCTTTATCTCTTGTAAACGCAAAAAACGGGATACTCCTGATCGATGAAATTGACACCGGTCTTCACTACAGCGTTTTGTCCAAGATGTGGCACTTGGTCAAAACAACTTCGGAACGACTAAATATCCAGGTGTTTGCAACAACACATAGCAGGGACTGCTACGAGAGTTTGGCTTCGATCTCACGAGATGAAATCTCCGAGGGTAGTTGCGTTACTATCCAACGCATCGAAAGAAATGCGAAACAAGCGATCTCATTTTCAGAGCAGGAAATCGTTGCTGCATCGGAGAGAGGAATTGAGGTTCGGTAGGCCATGAGTCACAGGATTTATCCAAAACGGCTGCTCGTCGAAGGGCGAGAGGAAGAACGAGTTGTTCCAGAGCTTATCGAACAAAACGGCATAACCTGGGGTGACAACAAAGATTCCTGGATTGTCAAAATCGATGAATTCAATGGTGTAGAAAATCTATTAAAGCCCGGTGTGATTGAAGCGGAACTGAAGTCATCCGGTTTGACGCATTTAGGGATATTGGTGGACGCGGACGACGTTCTTGAAAATCGTTGGGAAGTCATTCGGACTCGATGCTCCAAGGCATTTCCAAACCTACCCATGTCATTCCCGGATACCGGAATCATCTTCGAGAATGATGTAGGTTTACGGTTAGGTGTTTGGATGATGCCTGACAATAAAACCGCTGGGATGTTGGAGAGCTTTCTGGGATTTCTGGTTCCAGATACCCAAGACGAAATATACGTAGCCGCGCAGGAATCTGTACAGAACGCAAGGAAACTCGGTGCTCCGTTCATCGACGCTCATGTCAGCAAGGCGAATATCTACACTTGGCTCGCATGGCAAAATCCACCTGGAAGGCAATTGCATCAAGCGGTGGTCGAGCAAATCCTAAGCCCGCGTTCTCCCCACGCACAACCATTTGTTTCGTGGTTCCGAGATTTGTATCAAATCTGAGCGGGCATCTCCATCAACGGCCAAAGCAGTGAGAATCAAGCGATGGAGAATTAAAAAACCGGCGGATATAGGTCGCGCTGGCATTTAGGCCTGCGACACACGGCATGAAGCCGAATTTTGTCCACCGGTACCCGAACTCTACGTCCAAGCGGAACTAGAATCAAGTCCATGAGTCCACTTCCAAATCGAATTCCACCCATATCCTCTCCACCCCACCCCTATCCATGACCCACGCAAAGCCCGAACGAGCCACCCACCCCCTCCAACCTCCGTGCCCTCTGTGCCTCTGTGTTTCAAAAGAGGGTTCGCGATGAACCACATAGGCAAACCCGAACGCGCCACCCAAGACCGAGTCATCGCACTGTTCTGCGATCAGCTCAAGTACCGTTATCTCGGGGATTGGACCGACCGCAATGACAACTCGAACATCGAAGAGTCTTTGCTCACCGACCATCTAAGAAAAGCGGGTTATAGCGATCTGCAAATCAGCCGCGCAATCTACCTGCTACGCCAGGAAGCGGACAACCACAGCCGTAGCCTGTACGACAACAACAAAGCGGTCTACAAACTGCTCCGTTACGGAGTGCCAGTCAAAATCGAAGCCGGTAAGGTTACCGAGACAGTCCACTTGTTCAACTGGACCAACCCCGCCAAAAACGACTTTGCCATCGCCGAAGAGGTCACCCTCAAAGGGGGCCACGAGCGTCGACCCGATTTGGTCCTCTACGTCAACGGGATCGCCATCGGTATCATCGAACTCAAAAACAGCCGCACATCCGTCAACGATGGGATCGCCCAAAACCTATCGAACCAACAGCCCGAGTTCAACGCTTGGTTCTTCAGCACCATCCAATTGGTTTTTGCTGGGAGCGATTCGGGGGGACTACGCTACGGAACGATCCAGACGCCTCTGACTTTCTTTCTGCAGTGGAAAGAGGATGAGTTCGACAACTCCGAAATCAAACTCGACAAGTACCTATCGAAAATGTGCCGCAAGGATCGGCTGCTCGAGCTGATCTACGATTTCGTCTTGTTCGATGGTGGTGTGAAGAAACTGCCTCGCGTGCACCAGTACGTCGGGATCAAAAAAGCGCAGCAGCACGTCCAGCAGCGCAAAGGGGGCATCCTATGGCACACGCAGGGGAGCGGCAAAAGCATCGTCATGGTGCTTTTGGGGAAGTGGATCTTGGAAAACAACCCCAGCGCTCGGGTCGCGATCA
>CAILTZ010000204.1 GCA_903837255.1 uncultured Pirellula sp.
CGATGTAGTTAAAAGCTTTGCCAGTGATGATCAATTGAAGAAACTCGAGAACATCACCGATCCCGCGACGGATCTCCTGGAGTCCCTTACTGAGAGCTTGGCTCCAGGTTTTGGCAATGTACGTTTGCCTATACGGGGAGAGGGCGAGCCGTCGGTCAGCAGAGAAGACATTCGGTTCCTCGGTGATGGCGACCGTGCCGCTTTGAATGATTGATTCGCGTTCGACGACGATGCTTAAAGGTAGTCCAACCGGAAGGGCTTGGGCGACGGCGTGGACATATTGTAGGTTCCGCAAAGAATCGATCGGGGTTTGTTTTGCGAACAGATCCTCGATCTTCGAATCCTTCAAGTACTTGGCATGGGCTTCGCTCAGCTTGCCGAATTGGAGTTGTTGGACGATGTCGCCGGGTTGAAGGCCACCTTCGGATGCCGCGGAGTTGGGGGTGACCGAAGCGATCTTCCTGGAAACGCTGTAGACAAGACCTGAGCCCGGGATTTCGAGTCCGACTGGTCCGTAGGTAGGTAGATCATTTTCGAGCAGGAAGCGGGTCGGTACGGTCCACTCCAAAACGATCGGATCGCTGTTGGCCCTGGCAAGCTCGAGCGATACTTTTTGTCCGGACATGGTTGCGATACGGTTGGGCAGAGTGATGGCATCCTCGATGGGCTTGCCGTTGAATTTGGTGGGCACGTCACCCATCCGAATCCCTGCCTGGGCAGCTGGAGAATTATCTGCCACGACGGTTACCGCATCGGGTTCAAAGCGTAGTCCGAGCGTTTTGAGGGGAAGCGGATCGAGTGGGACAACGACGTTCTGTTTGCTCGATCCGGTATTTCGCTCGACCGAAAGTTCAACACGTTTGTCGAGTTTTGGGTGGAGCAACTCGTCGAGTTGATAACCGAAGAAATGACTTTGCGAATCGTTGGATTCGAACATAACACCATCGACGCCGAGGATTTTGTCTCCCGGTTGTAGGGGACTGAGACTCTTGCCTTCGAGCTTTTGGAGGAGACCGAATGTTGCAGCTTTGCCTACGTCCGTGGTGGATGTTGAGCGGACACCGATCGTTTGAAAGTTTAAGCGAGCTTCGGGGTCGGCGTGGACCATACTCCCCGAGACTTCGATCGTGTTTCGTTCGCCTTGGCGTTCGTACGTAAGCTCGATGGGATGCCCTAGTTTTTTGATTCCGCTGATAGCTACCTTTTTCCGGATCTCATCAAAGAACATCTGATCGTCTTGAGTTGTGTCGATTCCCACGATGCGATCACCGGCCTTGAGCCCGGCTTTCCAAGCAGGATCGCCAGGCATGGTGCCTCCCAGGACGGCCGGGGTATAGGGCACGCCGAGTCGAAAGGCGGTGGCGGCCATGAGCACCCCGAAGATCAGGTTCATGATCACTCCGGCGCTGATGATGATCATCCGGGCAAAGACCGGTTTGGCAGGGTAGGATCGAGGATCGAGTTTAGGAGCTTCGGTGGGTTGAGTGTCCTGTTGGATCGAGACCGGGGTTTGACCATCGGCGGCGAGGATTCGTTGGTTCTCCTCCTTGAGCTTTCGAGGATCGTCGTCTTGTCCGAGCATTTTCACATAGCCACCAAGAGGGATGCTACCGATTCCGTACTCGGTTTCACCCCATTGGAATCTTGCTAATCTTGAGGGGAGCCTGATGGGGCCAATTTTCATCGGGACGTCAAAGCCGATATAGAACTTCTCGCACTTGACCCCGAACATCTTGGCAGCCAGAAAGTGTCCAAGTTCGTGAACGAAGATGACAAAGCCCAGCCCCAAGAACATCAGGGCGATGTTGTAGAGGCGTGAGCCCCAGGCTTGGATGAGCGAGGTGTCGGCTGCGAGCAACCAAGGGAGCGAGTCACCTAGGGCGAGACGATCCAAAGCGAGCGAAAAGATACCGAATTCTAGCATAAAGATTTATTCCATCGCATCACTTCGTCACGTGCCCAACGATCCTGTTTCAGGAGCTCCTCGAGGCTTGGACTGGATGCGAAATCATGGTGTTGCAAAACCGAACGACATATTTTGGCGATGTCTGTCAGCCGTATTTTAGCTTGAAGAAACAATTCGACGGCCGCTTCGTTGGCGGCGTTCAGAACGGCTCCACAGGTCCCCCCTCGCCTTGCGACCTCGAATCCCAACTCCAGGGCGGGGTATCGATCAGGATCGACCGGGTACCAGCTCAACGATTGGGATGCGTTCCAGTCCATACGTTTGGCGGTCGCCGGGGTTCGATCTGGATAAGTCAGGGCGTATTGGATTGGGAGTTTCATATCAGGTGGGCTGAGTTGGGCGATGACCGACCCGTCGCGATATTCTACCATCGAATGGATGATCGATTGCGGATGGATGACGACTTGGATCCTTTCTGCGGGCAATCCAAAAAGCCAATGCGCTTCGACCACTTCGAGGGCTTTGTTCATCATCGTGGCCGAATCGACGGTGATTTTACGGCCCATCGACCAAGTAGGGTGGGCCAAAGCATCGTCGATGGTGGCTTTTTCGAGGTCTTCTACAGGCCAATCGCGGAGTGGGCCTCCGCTGGCCGTGAGAATGATTTTCTCCACAGAATCCAGCGTGGGCCGCTTGTCGCATTGGAGCGCCTGGAAAATCGCACAGTGTTCGCTGTCGACCGGGATGATTTCGGCGTTGGATTTTTTGGC
>CAILTZ010000205.1 GCA_903837255.1 uncultured Pirellula sp.
ATTTCCAGAAACGCTTCGAGCACCCATTGGATCGATGCCTATCTGGACGAGTCGTTGGACAAACACGGTCTCGAAGCCCTCGACAGGGCCGACCGCCGAACGCAACTCAGACGCCTCCATCGTGTGACGACCGGGTTACTGCCTAGTTGGGAGCAAGTTCAATCGTTCGAGCAAGACACCGACGCGGATGCTTGGGAAAAGACCGTCGACGAGCTTTTATGCCAACCCCAATACGCCGAAAAGTGGGCCCGCGTGTGGATGGACATCGCTCGCTACTCAGACACCAAAGGCTATGTCTACGGTCGCGAGGACCGAACGTTCGTCTTCTCGCGAGCTTACCGAGATTGGCTCGTCGGGGCCTTCCAAGGCGACCTACCTTACAACAACTTTATCGAGCTGCAGTTAGCCGCCGATCACATCGTCCCGGCCGGTTCTCCCGAACTTGCAGCCATGGGATTTCTAACGCTCGGACGCCGATTTCTCGCCATTCAATACGACATTATCGATGATCGCATCGACACGACTTTTCGCAGCCTGATGGGACTGACGGTCCAGTGCGCCCGATGCCATGATCACAAATACGACCCGATCAGCGCAAAGGACTATTACGCCTTTGCCGGCGTCTTCCAAAGCTGCATCGATCTCCGCGAGGAAATCCCGGCTCACCTGCAATCGCAAACCGAGGAGTTTCGAAAGGGACTTCAAGAACGCAGGGACAAGCTCAAGGAGGTTCTCGCCAAACATCGCAGCGAAGCCAACGATAGGATCCAAAAACGATTCGCTGATTATTTAGAAACCCAAGTTCAACTCGAAAAGTATCCCGAAGGAAACTTCAATCAACTATCGACCAAAGACGATCTCATACCGGCGTTGGTCCACCGCTGGGAATGGTACTTAGGTTTGGAATCCATCGCCCAGCATCCAGTCATGCGGATTTGGACCGAGCTATCGAAGCTTCCCGAAAAGGATCCGCAGAAGAGCTACGAAGTCCACGCTGCTGAGGTTCTTGCAAAGCTCCAGCAGCAGCCACAAGCTTGCCATCCGGAAGTCCTCAAGGAGTTTTCGGTTGTCCCCAAGAGCATTCGAGAAGTTGCCGATCGCTATGGAAAGATCGTCCAAGACGCCGCGACACGCACGGGTGTCGAGTCCCCCGAAACGCCCAGTTCGCAGGATCCGCTTCTGGAACCACTCCGGGCCTTGCTCCTCGATCGCCAATCGGCTTTTTATATTCCCGATGAACCGATCGATAGCACCGAATGGCTCTGGGACAACGGCACCTGCGTCGAAATTTGGAAAGCTCAGGTCGACATCGACCAGTGGCTCATGAAGGCCAATGATTCGCCCCCAGAGCTTGGGGTACTCCGCGACCGATCCTTGGTCAGCGATGCTCGGATCCTCAAGCGAGGGAATGCGAACCTCAAGGGAGATGCAGTCGCACGCGGTTACTTTCAGTTCTTCGAGTCCGAGCCCGTAACCGCATTTCAAAACGGAAGCGGACGTTTGGATTTGGCCCGTCGAATCGCTTCGAGCGACAATCCACTGACGGCTCGCGTTTGGGTGAACCGAGTCTGGCAGCATGTCTTTGGCGAGGGTCTCGTCCAGAGCGCCAGCGATTTCGGCATCCGTTCGGATCCGCCGTCGCATCCGGAGCTTCTCGATGCCCTTGCCATCGCTTTTATGGAACACGGTTGGAGCACCCGCTGGCTGATCCGCGAGTTGGCAACCACCGAGGCTTTCCGTCGCAAATCCTATGGCGAGAATGCGCCAGGCCGAGAGACCGATCCGGCGAATCGTATGCTTTGGCGAATGCATCGACACCGCTTGACGTGGGAGGAATCCCGAGACGCTATGGCGATGCTCAGCGGCATGATGGTCCATCGCATTGGAGGCAAGTCAGTCGATCCGTTAGCAAGCGACGAGAATGCGATGTCAAGGCGTACGATCTACACGACGATCGATCGCCAATACTTGCCAATGACGTTGCAAAACTTTGATTTCGCCAACCCGGACATGCACAACCCCAAGCGTTCCGAGACGGTCGTTCCCCAGCAAGCTCTGTTTCTGTTGAACCATCCGATGCCTGCCCAAGCCTCCGTCAAGCTCGTAGGGCTAATCGAAAGATCCGAGCCGAGCGAGCTTACCGACGAGGCTTTCGTCACCGCGTTGTATCGCCGGGTCTTGCAGCGTGAACCAAATCCCTACGAGCAGGAGCGAGCCGTCGAGTTTTTGAAACAAAGCAGCCCGCTACAGGGAACCACGCCACAGGAAACCACGCCACAGGAAACCACGCCACAGGGGCTTGCGCCGCGGGCCCAGTTGGCCCAAGTCCTCCTGATCGGAAACGAAGCGACATACATCGACTAACCCATGGATATCCAACGCATGTTTCCAAACCGTCGACAAATGCTTGGCTCCTCAGGCATGGGACTCGGAATGCTGGGGCTGAGCCACCTGCTGGCGAGCCAAACCAACGCGCAGGAACCTGTGCGAGTGGAAGCTTCTGGAAATTCGCTCAGCGTTAGAGCACCGCATTTTGCCCCCAAGGCCAAGCGGATGGTGCATTTCTTTCTCAACGGTGGACCTTCGCATGTCGATACCTTCGATCCGAAACCCAAGCTGCTGGAGAGA
>CAILTZ010000206.1 GCA_903837255.1 uncultured Pirellula sp.
GAGCTTGTTGGCCTCCTCGTATTTCTTGGCACCACGCTTGGTCAAGGCTAGCTTGAGCATGATCTCTTCCGGCTTGCGTTTGATCTTTTCAAGCTCCTCAGGGGACAAACTCGAAAGCTTCGTGTAGGCTTTTTCAGCCGTTGCCATCATCTCGGGTGCCTTGGCCGCCAACGCAGGGACCTTTTCCAGATTCGTGGCCAAGACGATCATCGCGGCCCCGGCCGACTCGATCACGGCAGGATCGCTGCTGACGCCCGTTAGTTGATCGATGAGGATTTTGAAGCATCCTGCAAGCTTGGCTTGCTGCTCGGGATTCTTATTGGTCTCAAGCTGGCTCTGAAGTTCTGCGGCCAGATTCTGAAGGGACTTCGGAAGCATGGTGGTATCCCCTGCTTGGTCGCAAAGTCCTTTCATGGTCGTGATCGCCGAATCGATCTGCTCGGCACTCAGGTCCGAGCGGCCTTGGCCAGCCGATTGCACCATGGCTTGCAAGTTGAGCCGATAGGTATCGAGTTGTGCTGGCAGGGGTGCATCTGGCATGGCCTTCATGATGGCCAGAGCACCTTTCGTAGGTTCCGTGAGAACTTTGAGAGCTTCATCGAGCCGGCCACCTTGGAGGTAGAGTCCGACCAAGTCGTTGGCACCTTCGAGAACACCCGATGCGCTGCTTTCAAGAGTTAGATTTCCCCAAGCGTCAGCAAGGAGCTTTTCGGCACGTTGACGCAACGCCTCATCGGCTGGCGTAGGCTCGGTCTTGGCCTGACGATGAGCGTAGATGGCTCGGCGGTAGTCGGCCCAAAGGATACGCCCAAGCAAAAATGCTTGCTCTCCCCCGGCGGTCTTCTTGCTTGCTAAGTATTTCTCGGCCTTGTCGTAGTCCTTCTCTCGCAGCGCAAGGCGTACCAAGATGTCGATCGCTTGTTCGCTTTCCGAGGAGCCCGGGGCGGATTCATTGAGGTATTTCGCGAGCTTTTCGAGGCTGGCGATCAGCGTTCCTTGGCGATCCGCAGGCGAACTTTCGATGATCTGCCCGAGCGACATCAGGGCAAAGGACCCCGCCTTTTGCGCGGTCTCCGTCCCTTTGCTGCTTCTGAGAATCACCTCTGAGATCGCCAATGCTTCCCAATAATTTTTGAGCCGGAGATTCAGATAAGCTTGAAGGAATCGGACTTGAGCAAGGTCCTCGCGAGAATCGTCGTCTCGGTACATTCGCAAGGCCATATTATTCAATTCGACGGCTTGTTCACGATCCCGCTTGGCATCGGACTCCACTAGCCGAATCTGTTCTTCAATTCCTTTGCGGTCGGCTTCGGGGGCACCGCCTAATTGCCTATCGAGCAGTTTGATGGTCGTTTCACCTTCTTCGGCTCGATCTAGCCGCGAGCGGGCAGCCTTCATCGCCTCGGTAAAGTTCTTGACCTCTGGGAGTTTGGTGTCGTCGTTGGCCTTGGCTTCTATCCCAAGGTCCTTGAGATAGTCTCGGGCTCGGTTGGCCGTCGGCCCGCTTTTCTTGGCTAGCGTCTGGAAGGCTTCACGGGCCTCGCGCCGAATGTTTCGGATCTTGCCCTCATCGGATTTTTGATCGAGGGATTTCATCCAAGCCATGCGAGCCTCGGCCACGGCCAACGAAAGTTCTTGCCACTCGGGTTTCTCTCGCTCGCGATAGTCGGCTTGCTTGAGTTGCTCTTCCCCTGCCATGACAGCCGCCTCGTACTTGCCGGAGGCAGGTGTGCTGTCGAGCCGGACCATCTCGGCAATGGCTTGGATTCTCCAGGTTCGAAAGATCCCTGACTCCTCGTTTTCCGCAACCCGTTTGAAGGTTTCCCGAGCCCCATCGATTTGGCCGAGCAATGCTTGGACGCGGCCTCGATTGAGCAGACTCAGGTACTTCGCTCCAGCGTACTTGGCACCCGTGCTTTTCTCGGAAACGTCCAAGAGTTTTTTGTCGGCGTCTTCGAGCCGCTGTTTCCATTCAGGCGTGTTGGGATCATAAGTCTCCGCGATGAGCTTGGATGTGATCGCCTGAAGGATTTGTGCTTGGCGATATTCCTTTTGGAGTTTGTCTCGAAGGGCCAAGCGGTCCGTTTCATTGGGTTTGACGTTGGCACCCTGCATCTGTTCGAGGGTCGGGCGAAGCGTATCGAGCGTGGTTGCGAAAGTGTCAAAGGATTGCTGGAGTGAAGGCCTCGCTTTTTCTCGAAGCTCCTTGGCTTTAGGAGCCGTCTCGGGTTTTGACGCGTCTTCTTTGGCATCATCGAGGTACTTCGTTCCTCGATTGAGGTATAGATCCGCGAGCTTTAGCAGCGTCTCGCCCCTGCGTGGATGGTCGGGTGAATTGGTCAAAAACTCCTTGAACCCCTGCTCGACTTGGGCAAGCTTCTGATCGAGGTCCTTCGATGTCCGGACCTCGGCTAGCGAAAGCTGCAAGAGCATGATCTTTTCCAAACCAAGATCCGCTTTCATCGACTCAGGTAGCCTGTTTCGCTGGGCACTGACCTCGAGGTACTTTAAAGCTTCGTCATAGTAGCCAGAGTCTTTGAGGCTTTGAAGGAACTTGGCCGCCGGCTCGTCGGCCATCGCAACTTGGAAGTGACCAGTCAGGGGTAAAAATGCCAAGCCGCTGAGGAGACAACTCAGCAATCCTCGGCGAGCTTGATCCGACCGTTTCTTGCTCACGGGAGGATAGTTTTCGGGAGTTCCCAATCCAAAAGGCTGCTGATTGCAACTTGGAAGCATAGATCGCTCGTTTGACAAACGCGGGTACAATGAGGAAAAGTAGTCCAGTGCATTATAACGGTCTTCGGACCGGATTAAACGTCCCGTATAGAACGTCCCAGAAGAAAACTCCCTGACTATATCTTTCGACCTGCGGATTTTTATTATGGCTCCTAAACGTCGAGAACGATGGTATTCCCTGGACGGCCAACGCCGAATCCATGAATCGGCGATTCAGGGCAACAACGGCCCCAGGCGTTTGATTTCCTTGGTCGTCCTGCTAGTCCTCGTCACCCTAATGATTCAACAGGTCTCGGACCCAAAGAAAGTCGGTAGAGTGGCCGGGGCCGTCGGACTGCTCCCGCCCGAATATGCAGATGCCGACAATCCGGTCCCAGCCAGCGAATCCGCTCAGCAGCAGGCAAACCCAGCCGATCCAGCGGACTTGGTCGGACAGGCCGAAATCAACCTAGCCGCCGAACAACTCGGACTTGTCTCCTCCGACCCAAGCGTCGAGCTCAGCGCACAAGTTCTCGAACAACTCATGAAGAATCTCCCAGAGGGGGTGAAATCGAAACTCGTCGAGCGGGCGTTCCGAATCGTAGATCGGACGAAACAAACAGCGCCCGTGGAGTCGGACTCGGCCGATTCGATTCGCCAATGGTTGGCCTCTTCCCTGCACAAACTCGCTCGTTGGATCGATTTGGCCGACTCGAAGTCTTCCGAGCACGCATCGCTGCTGGAATTGCAAGGGACTTTTCAGAGCTTGGCTAACCGTGGGTCAGAGGCGCCCCTTACCGACTTGCCGATCGGTCTGCAACGCGGCATGGAACTTTCGCTAGACAGAACGTTATTGGCGGACCTTTCAGACAACACGCCCTGGAGGACCACCGAACGACTGGCCCTTGCTCGACTCCTGGTCCGAGCTACGGAACTCTCGAAACTATTCGGCCAGACGATCGAGATTGATGCTGTGCCATCGATTGCAATTCCGCAACTCCTTTCTCAGACCGACACGCTCCGCGGTCGTTGCTATCGCGTGCAAGGGACCATCGGACTGATCGAACCAACCAGCAGCATGGAACTTGCCGACTCTCGCAAACTTTCTTATTCGGTCGTTTGGATTCGCCCTGACGACCTTAGCGATCAACCGATCAACGTCTATGTCCCCCAAGGTGTCCTGGCCAGCCGAGAGCTCAAGGTCGGTGATACCCTGCAGGTCGCTGGTCTGATCGCCAAGCGTCGAGCTTATGCCTCGCAGCGCGGAGGGGAAATCGCTCCCGTTCTGATCGCTACATGCTTGGTCCTCGATGAACAACCTCAGGGAACTCCTGCTCGTTCGCAGCGAAGTGCCCTGGTCGCGAAAACGCTCTCTCGCAACCGCAATCTTCAAGCCTGGACGCCTCCAGTGGATCGCCAAGCTCCCTTGGACTTGGTCCAACAAGCACTCGCTGGGCATCTTGGAAAAATCCCTTTGGATGACGCCGAATCGATCCAGCCCGAACGACTGGCAAGCAGTCCATCGGCCCTGGCTAGCCTCGCGAACTTGATCAAGTTCCAAAACGAGATCGATACGGTCGTCTCCGGGGGCAACAGCGCGATGTTGGTGTCTGAGCCATCTGGCGCCAGTTCGAACCCAAAATACCAGCCTCTGCTGGGGACTTGGCAAGGTCACATCGTTAAGGTTCGAGCTTACAAGATCGACCCAACCGCACTGCCCGGGCTCGACTGGCGCGAGGTGTTTGCCTTGGAAATCGCGACGAACTCTCCGATGGCTGAAGTCGGGAGTAAAGCACCGAGTTTTCAGGTGCTGGCCAGAGACATCCCGATCCTCTGGCGCTCTGCTCAAGAGATCCACCAACCTGTGGAAATTCAGGGACTCGGTTTTGTACCGACGTTCACGAGCGACTCGGCCGGCCAATCCTTCCATGCCAACACCCCTGCTGCCATCCTTGCATCCCGCGTCGCGTGGCGTGCCCCAACGAGGAAAGGCGAACTACCCGGCGCGCTCGATGGACTGGCGCCCAAACTCAGTGTTGGCTGGTCCGGTCTGCTCGCAAGCGGCTGGGAATTGGACCAGTGCGACGCCCTCGAACGACTCCACGGCCAATCGATTACCAGCAAGGAAGCTCGATCGTTTTACACCTTGTTGGCAAAATCCAAAGATTCGCAAGAGACTGCTTCGAAACTGACAGATTCCAAAGGCCTATCGGTCATGGAATGGATCCGTAGGACCGAGGCGATGAAACTGGCCAAGTCCGACGATGGCTCGCTCAAGCGAAGCGTCGGTGAGCGAATCGAGGCTCGGGTCCAGATACGCCGCATCCAACGGGTTGATCTGCGCAATGCTCAGCACCAAGATTGGTTGGGTGGTAATCACTACTACCAGCTCGATGGGATCGCGGATATTGGACCAAGTCGCATCGAGGTCAAGTACGGCAAGGACTACGAGCCGATCACTTACGAAAGAGACTTTCCCATCACCCTAGTTGCCACCAAGCTACCGACTTGGATACTTGCCGATCCAACGACACTGGGCGCATCGGGCGAAATTTCGCAGGATCCGACCGACTTGGATTCCTCCTCCGCGTCCTCCTCGATCGCTTGGTCGACCAAGATTCGGGTGGATGTTTCCGGCTACGCGTATCGGATATGGCGGTTCCGCACGCCGCAGGTCTCTGCGGTCACCCAAGATACCGGATACCAACAAGCTCCGATGATGGTCGTGGATACTTGGCAACTGGCGCGCGGCACGGGTTCCTCCGATAAAGCGCCAGGCAAAACCGTTCCCTCGATCGGTTCGATCCTGACGACTCTCGTAGGTCTAGCCGCGATCGGTTGGTTTGCCTATCGCATGAACGCCTCGAAACGTTAGCCGATGTGCACCAGCGTCGCATCAGACAGATCAGGCCAAAATCGCTTGGAGTACGTTGCCGTGGACGTCGGTCAGTCGGAAATCACGGCCCGCATACCGGAACGTCATACGCTGATGATCGTATCCCATTAAATGCAGAATCGTTGCATGCAAATCGTGGATCGACACCGGATTCTCGACCGCCTTGAACCCAAACTCGTCGGTGGCCCCATAAATCGTCCCACGCTTGATACCACCCCCGGCCATCCACAATGAAAATCCCCAGTGGTTGTGGTCGCGACCTTGGCTGGCACCACTGCCGTCCTGCCCCATCTCGACCGTCGGTGTTCTGCCAAACTCACCGGTACAGAGCACCAGCGTTTGATCGAGCAGTCCCCGCTCTTTGAGATCGATCAGCAGCGCCGCGAGCCCCGAATCGCACTCGTTGGCCACCTTGCGATGTTCTTGCTGGATGTTCGAATGGCTGTCCCACGGCTGCATTTCTCCATGCCAGGTCTGCACGAACCTCACCCCTCGCTCAACGAGACGTCGTGCGATGAGCAACTGCCTATTCTGCGGCCCTTCGCCATAAAGCTTGAGGATGTGCTCGGGCTCTTTGGAAATATCAAACGCTTCGCTCGCCTCGGTCTGCATGCGATAAGCCAACTCAAAGGACTTGCGTCTTGCCTCGATAGCCGCCTCGCCAGGCCGTTGCTCAAGATGTTTTTGGTTCAATTGCTCGAGGAGCTCAAACTGTCTGGACTGCTCGCTGGCCGAGTACCGCTTGTTCTGCAAATGATCGATGAGTTTCGATGTGTCGCTCTTGGAAGTGTCGACGCGCGTGGCTTGATAAGCCCCCGGCAGAAAGGCACTGCGCCAGTTCCCTGCACCACCCACGGGCAGTCCACCCGGACACAAAGCGACGAATGCGGGGAGGTTGTCGTTGATGCTACCCATCCCCCAGGTCAACCAGGAGCCCAGACTAGGACGGACCAATCGTTGGTCGCCCGTGTTCATGAGCATCAGCGACAACTCGTGGCTCGGTAGCTCGGCGTACATCGATCGGATGACGGTCATCTCGTCGACACACTTGGCCAGTTTGGGAAATAGATCGCTGACGGGGATCCCACTTTGGCCATGCTGCTCAAAGGCAAACGGCGAGGGCAAGGCGACGCCGGTCTTTCGCTCGGTCTTGAGGTTCTCAAAAGGGAGAATCTGCCCTGCCCGCCGAGTCAATTCCTCTTTAGGATCAAACGTATCGACCTGGGATACCCCACCGTTTAGAAACACATGGATGACATGCTTGGCCTTGGCCGGAAAATGCAAAGGCAGGGCTCCTTTGGTCGCTAGCAACCCCGCGTCTTCTTGGGCCAGGGCATCGGATTGCGCTCCGAGCATGCTGCTCAGAGCAAGTCCCCCGAAGCCCATCCCGCAGGTTCGCATCCAATGCCTGCGAGGCATGGTTGCACTGTGTTGGTGTGGATTCATCGTACGGTTCCTGATCGATCGATGCCTGATCAATCGATAAAAGTGAATTCGTTGGACGCAAGCAGGGCGTGGGCTAGTTGGACCCAAGGACGACCGGGGGCTTGTGATGGTAAATCAGCGGTTTTCACGATCGATTCCTCGATGAATTTCAAAGCCAGTTGTTCTTCATCGGGGCTCGACTTTCGGCCCAGAATTCTTTGAAATAGCTCGGCAACACGCTGGGAATCGCTCAGCGAATCGTCCTTGTGCGCCGCCGATGCGATCTTGGTCGCTCGGTCTTGGATAAACTCGCTGTTGAGCGCAAAGAGGGTTTGTTGCGGAACGGTCGTCTCAGGTCGTTTGGCCGTACACGCGTTCGGATTGGCCACGTCAAAAGTGCTCATCAATGGTGAAACGATATCGCGATTGACAAACCCATAGACGCTCCGTCGCGTGGCACTCGGGTTGGCATCAAAGTCCACTGGCCGGCCTCCTTGGGTGACATCCAACTCTCCCGAGATCCACAGCATCGCATCGCGCATGGCTTCAAAGTCCAATCGACGCCTGGGCATTCGCCATAGCAACCGATTTTCAGGATCGATTTGTCGACTGCTGGGATCCTCGACCGAGCCTTGGCGGTAGACTTCGGTCGAGAGGATTTGACGATGGAGCCATCGCAAGGACCATCCATTCTTGCGAAAATTATCGGCAAGGAAATCGAGCAATTCCGGATGCGTAGGTGGTTGGCCACGGGTTCCAAAGTCGTCCGGAGTACGGACTAAGCCGGTTCCGAAATGCTGTTGCCACACCCAATTGACCAGCACGCGGCTCATGAGTGGGTTTTGCTGGGAAACCACCGCGCGGGCTAGCCCCAAACGTCGCTTGCCATCCTCGAATGGTTCCGGAGTACCGGGGCTCAGGGCTGTCAGGAATCGCGATGGA
>CAILTZ010000207.1 GCA_903837255.1 uncultured Pirellula sp.
CACTCGGTGCCTCATCATCCATGCGACCTTTGAGCAATCTAGCAACACTTGCACGTCGCAACTGCCGGGATACAAACCACGTCGTCGCGAGCGATACCAACAGACCTGCCAGCCAACCGATCCATAAACTCTGTGGGCGAACGTAGAAATCGAGAAATGAAACGGAAATCGCTCCCACCCACCAACTCTTGAGCCCAGCCAATAGGGCGTAAGCATATCCCAAACCGAGCACGACTCCGACGGCTGAACCGATCGCTGCTAACAAGGCCGATTCGATCATAAGCAAACGCCGAACCTTGGCTCTGGTCCAACCGCAAGCCAAGAGAAGCCCCCAATGATCTGCACGTTTCTCGATGGTCAGTCGGAACAGCAATGCGACGAGAATCAGGGCCGCGGCGATTACAAAAAAGCTCAAGGATAAAAACAAGGCATCGAAGGGTGTCGTTCCGCTGGAGGCTTGTAACTGCTGCGCCCTGAGCGCTAACTCGCGCCACCCTAGATCGCCCAGTTTTTCCCTGGCAATGGCCACAATCTCCGCTCCCTGGGACTCTCGAAGCTGATCGCTAAGCCCATCGAAACGAATCGACGTTTGCGAACCGAAACGCGATCCGAACAATTCCCTGGCTCGCTCGTCTGAGATAAATAGCTTGGGTGTCAATCGATGCGAGTTCCAGTACTCGTCGTCACGCTTTTCGATCTTGCGTGTCAAAGCAAATGGAGTCTCCCAATTGGAGATCGAATCCTGATCGGTAATCCCGGGGACCAGGGGTGTCCAAGCCGGATCGTTGAATGGAGTCGGCGGCTCCTTGTACCGCGCAGGGGACTTGCGCCGGTAAGCTTGCTCGGGCTCTGTCAGCGGAGCGATTGCTACGATGCTCGCTTCGAAACTATTCTCGATCTCGGTCCCCTCGACCGTCTCGGGCAAAAAGTAATCGATCTTGAGCCGATCTCCAACCTTGGCACCAAGCTCCTCGGCCATCCATCGATTGATAACAATCCAATCTTTATCCAAGGTAGAAACAGGTGCAGGAACAGTCTCTGCTGAACTTGCTCTGAGCATCCCCTGGATGAGTTCCCACGGTGCTCCGCTGATGATCGAATACGGAACCGCTCTGCCTTGGGATTCCGACCCCTCTTGTCTGATGACTTCCGTGCTATTTGCCAGATAGCTCAGCACTCGCTTGGAGTCCGACTCTCTGGCAATGGCCTGACTAGCAATGGCCTGAGCCAAGGGGTCCGGTATCATCATCTGCTCGCTGGTCAGTTGATCGTACGCAAATGCAGATTCGGTTCCTGTAGGGCTTTCGCCAATAGCCTCATCGGGGAAAACCCGTTGGACTTTTTGCCAACGCAACCCAATCTCATCGAGGGATAACTTGAGCGAAGGCAGGAGGGGTTCCTGACCGAGTCGGGAACTGGCAACGGCATTGATCTTCCCCTCGATCTCGAGAGCTTTCTGCAACGCCTCTTTCGAAGCATAGGCGTTTAGAACAGGACGCTGGTCGCTTCTCAGGGAGAATCGACCGAGGCTTTCGTCGGGAACCACATCGACCACTTCCCACCGAGACAATGCGACGACTTCGTTGTCTCGCTTGCCCAGCGCGCTGTCGGCTGGAACGACTGCGTCCCTGGAGACTTTAAAAGTGATACGGTCTCCGACCTTTGCGCCGAGTTCATCGGCCAATGCTCGATTCAGTACGATTTGTTGATTACCCGGCTTTGCTGCCGGTTTGATCTTGCCCAAAGACCAAAAAAAGTCGTCGACCCCCAAGAGTGTCATTTCTGTCACTCTCCGAGTGGGGATCTTTCCTAGAGACTCCTGCGATCGGTCTTGGTGCTCGGCAACCACGGATTGAATCAGCAGCATCCCGCAGAGGGTCGCGTCTTGGGCATCCTCTCGTGCACGCTCCATAGCCGACTGATCGAACCATCGGGGCGCCAAGATAATTCGCTGGATCGAACCGATACGATCCAGAGCGATATGCTGCAGGGAACCCCGCATGCTATCTCCGACTAGCAGTGCACCGACGATCACCGCGCTCGAGACAGCAACCCCAAGGGCTACGGGGAGCAGGAGCCGAAAGAAGTGAACGAATGTTCGAAGAACCAGAGCTAACATGCTCGACCTAAACCAATTTCGTGGATCGCCCAAGGCATTCCAATAAGAACTCGAGGATTTCGATGTGGCGACGGGCTTCGGCGATATCCTTGCCCCAGGTGTACATGCCATGCCGACGGATCAGGTAACCCCAACAGGGCTGGTCCGGATTCTCCGCAAAATGCTTCTCGACTTGGGATACCAACATAGGGATGTCTTGTGTGTTGTCGAAAATCGGAATCCAGACGCTCGCTTGGTGAGTGGTGATGCCTTCGAGACCTTTGAGCATTTCAAAGTCGCTGATGCGAATTCCTCCTAGGGGGGAGAAATGCTCTGAAAGAAGGGTGCACCAGACGCTGTGGGTGTGAAGGATCGCCCCGGCACCTCTGCGGGCAGCTAAACAATGAAGCAAGGTCTCGGCACTGCTTTTGGGCTGATTTTCAAAGGCTGGTTTGCCATGTTCATCGCACACAACAAAGTCGTTTGGACCCAAGTGTCCTTTGTCCTTGCCACTGGCGGTGACTAGCAAGCGAAGAGGTTCTCGATCGACGACCGCCGAATAGTTGCTCGATGTCCCAAGCGACCATCCGCGTGTCCAGAACTGGTGTCCTGTGTGCCTAAGCCCCTCGATGGCCGTCGCGTAAGCTTGCAGCTGGGGCTTGATCGTTTCTTGTTGGCTCATACGGTGGAAGAAAATAAGGATGTTCGAGAGAGGGAAAACGCAAGCCAAAGGTTACCATGAGCCGGTGAAACCTTCTAGCGGACCGGTCCGCTTGTGTCAGCTCAGAATTTCCTTGACGAGCTTGCCATGGACATCCGTGAGCCGATAGTCGCGGCCTTGGAATCGATACGTCAGGCGCTGATGGTCAATGCCGAGCAAATGGAGCATCGTGGCATGCAAATCGTGGACATGGACGAGCCCTTCGGTCACGGAGAAGCCTAGTTCGTCGGTCGCTCCATGGATCTTGCCCGGCTGAATTCCTCCACCGGCGATCCACA
>CAILTZ010000208.1 GCA_903837255.1 uncultured Pirellula sp.
CCTGACGCAAATTCATATTGTCGCGTCGCTGCTTGTTGTAGCTTGGTTGTTCTCGATTACGTTTCGCCGCAGGCTAGATCCTCAGTCGCTCAAAGGGCAGGAGTTCAATTTTTTGCAGGTGGCCAATGTGCTCCTGACCATCATTGCCATCGGTTTGCTCATCAGCGTCGTGACGGCCGGGCTTTTAGGTACTCCTCGTATGTTCATCGTCGGAAACGATTCGTTCGAGGGGAATCTCAATTGGTTCACACCCAGATCGGACAAAAATCTCCCTGAACCCTGGGTCCTCTCGGTATCGATATGGTACTATCGATTGCTGATGCTCGTCTGGGCATTGTGGCTGGCCAATAGCTTGCTCTACTGGCTCAAAGAGTGGTGGAGATCGCTGACCCATGGGGGTGGCTGGAGAACATTGACTCCTCGATCGCCGCTGCCAATAGGCGATCGCAAGCCGCTTGGCACTTTGGAAACCGAGAAATCAGGAGAGAACCATCCGTGAAGCGACATCACCCTGCTTGGTGGATCTTTGGTTTAGCGATTGTTTTGTTTTTGCGAGATACCCCGCCTTGCGTGGATGCTTGCTGTCCAGCGTATCGCTTGGGACAAGAATTTCGAATCGCCGATCAGAGGATTCTCATCGCTTGGGATCCCGAGACCAAGATCGAGCATTTCGTGCGCGAGGCAGCCTTCAAAAGGCCCGAGCAAATGCAGGATGCCAATGGCCAAGTTCGCCAAGACACCGGCAGTGATTTTGGTTTTTTGGTCCCGTCCCCTAGCGAGCCACAGATTGAGGAAGCCGACGCGTCGGTCTTCGGTTCGCTATCTGCAACGATTCAACCTCGCATTGAAGTCAAAGATCGCTGGAGCGTAAATCCTTTTCCATTGGTCCTGTCACCCTTTTTATTGTCCAGTAAGTCCCCCACCAGTAGAGTGGCCACCGACTCGTTGCCTCCTAGCGTCGATGTTCTCCAAAATAAAAAGGTCGCAGGTTACGACGTCGCGGTCTTGAAGGCCAGCGATGCCAAGGAGCTTGTGCAATGGCTCAAAGACCATCAGTACGAATCGCGCAAGGATCTCGAAGAGTGGGTGGTGCCTTATGTTGAAAAAGGCTGGATCATCACTGCGTTTAAGTACGATTCAGACTCCAACCGCACCCAGGTTGGTACGGTGCGAATATCGTTTGCGACCGACCATCCCGTTTTTCCTTATCGGGTTCCCAAAGATCAGTTTGCACAACAGGGGCGAGGAAACCTACTACAGGTTTTTGTCGTCGGGCCCGGTCGGGCGTCAGGGAGTTTGGGACAAAGCCCGTCATCGGAGGTCTGGACTCGAGGGCAACTGAGGTTCTCGATGCCCTTGGCAAGACATCAGCTTGAGCAGATGATTGGACCGGCCATTGCGAGCGACCAGATCAAGACCAGCGAGCCGCTTTGGCTGACGGCTTGGGACGATCGGACTTGGCCGTCGAGCGACCAAGACCTGTGGTTTGAGTTCGATCCAAAAGCTACGCCTTATCAAGAAGTCCGGATCGTGAACAGAGATCGATCGGTATATTTGCCGATCGATGTACTTGGACTTGCCACCCTTGGCACGGGACTTTGGGTCCGGCGCCGAAGGGTAAAAGCGTAGGTTTCAAAGCGATTATTGCTTGCTGGTTCGTTTTCGGAAACGAAGCATCATTCCGCCGACCAACGAACCGAAGAGCGCGATCGAGGACGGCTCGGGCACAACGCCACCCCCGCCCCCCGAGGAGCTACCGGTGATCGTGAGAGATCCGTAACTGACTTGGGAATCCAGGACCGTACCATCGGCTAGGACTAGGTCATCGAGTGATGGATCGAAATCCGACATGCTAAACGTGATCGAGTCCCCTACGGCTCCGCCACCGAGCGTGAAACTTGCCAGTCGCAAGGTCGCCTTGGTCGCACTGACGATGGTCCCCAGAGGGTCTTCGGTTGCCGAGGGGGTGTAATCCGCTTGCTCGACGGTGCCAAATTTGGCCGATGTATCGAGGGTGCGCACCGAGGATCCCCCTCCGTTGTCGAAGAAACGTCCAGATTGGATGCCGTGGTCTAGAAGGTTCGAGACGACGAAGGAGCTCGAACCAGTCCAAGTGAACTTCGTGTTCGAAAAAATCATCTCCGTTGTCCCAATCTTGGAGGTCTCACCCGCATTGCGAGTTTCTTGCAAGACCACATCGATGATCGATGGCGAACCCAAAACAAAGGGTGTTCTTTCGACCAAGGTAAGTGTTGAGATCACAGCAGCTTGGCCCTGGCCGATCCAGAGGCTAAGGCTGCAAAGGGCGACGAGCATTTGCAATATTATTTTCATGGAATCCATTCCTAGATAGTGTTAAAAAGTTATCGATTGCTTTGAAACCAAACCGTTAGATCGAACGCCGTCTGCGGTTTCGATTGCTATTGAAGTTGTTGATATCCGCACCTGCGGTAACCGATCCATTGCCGTCCCAATCCAGGGCGGCGTTGTAGGAAAGCTGAGCATTTCTCAGAGCGACTGCATCGGTTCCATCGACGTCTCCATCTCCGTCGCTATCGCCGTACATGCGGAAGAAACTGTCTGTGGCAACGTCGCCAAAGGCAGCATCGCCGACCAATGAAAAGCCCTCTCCCTTGACCTTGGATGGATCGATCCGAAGGACATAGTTGCCATCGGCAAGCGAGTTGCCGTTGGCAGCGGCAGTCGGTCCGCCTGAGCGATTGACCACGCCGTTTAGCTCGGTTCCATTGGCCACGGTGCCAGCATCGAAGGTGACGGTGAACGAGGAAGAAGCGCCCGATGATGGGCTGATGATTAACTGGTTCTGTGGAATAAAGCTAGAACCTGCGGTCACCAACCCGATGTTCTCGAGCGAGAAGGGATTGGATTGGAGAACCACGGGTGAGCCAAAGTTCACGACCAGCGAGGTAACGATGGAACGTTGGCTATTGTTTGGAAACGCAACCCCGCCGTTGACGACTGCGGATGTGAACGTCGGCCCTATGCTGAAATTCCAGCCCGGAGAGCCCGGTGCAATCGATTCCCAGTTCGCAGCGGTATTTCCAATCGCAGGCCGAAGCGTGCTAGGAAGCCCGCTGTAGACGGCTCCAACCGGCTTGTACCTGGCAGCGGCCCCGGTCGGTCGAATGAACGACGTCCCGAGTGAGAGTCCATTAGGCCGAGCACTGGTTGAGGTTCCGATGGCCACGCCGTAGATGAATGTCGACGGAGTGATGTCGGCGGTTGAAAGGGCTTTGTAGAGGTAAATTTCATCGTCGTTGTTTCCAAGACCGATGCTAGTGTTTGGCAGGGTCCAGTCGTAGGTTGAGGTCGATACGTCTGTGCCGCCCCAGGGCAGGGTGATGATCGTACCCGCGGGGATCGTCTGACCGGTTTTGACTTTGAAGACCGCTTCGGTTTCGTTCAGATCGGCAAACGAGCTGCCACCATCGGCGGCAATTTCGTTGTCACTGACGATGAATTGAGTTCCGCCGACGAGCTCGACAAACGTCATGATAACGAACGAGTCGGTCGGGCTGCCTGCCGTGTTGTAGCCAAGCACGACGATGTCCCCGGGTCCAAGCGGAGTGATCGGAGTGACAGTGATGGTTTGGTCATCTTCGACGGGAACCGTAGCATTGTTCCCTGCGATATCTTTGATGATCGCTCCGGAGGGAATCCTTAGTCGCAAGGTACCAGCGGACGTTGGGGTAACAACCACTGTGAACACCCCTGGACTCGGTTCAGTGATTGCTCCAACGACGATCGATGCAGTGCCTGCGTTGTTAAAGTCGCTGGCCGAGACGCTCGATGCGTCGATGTCTTCGCTGAAGGTGACGGTGTAGGTCACGGGTGTTTCAGCCGAAATGCTAGCCGCGCTGGTATGGGTGATGTTGGTCACCGTTGGGGCAATCGCATCGACCGTCAGTGTGTCATCGTCTAGGACTGGAACAATCAGGTTGTTGCCTGCGACATCCTTGATCACAGCCCCCGTGGGTATTCGCAGTCGAAGTGCATTACCACTGGTCGGGGTGACTTGGACGCTGAAAACTCCAGGGGACGTTTCGGTGATCGTTCCGATCGTGATCGAAGCGCTGCTTGCGTTATCAAAATCACTTGCAGTGACGGTTGCAGAGTCGATGTCTTCGCTGAAGGTGATGGTGTAGGTAACCAGCTGGTTCAATGCGACGAGATTGTCTGCATCGTCATCGACGATCGAGACAACACTCGGTGGGGTGGTATCTCCGCCGGAGATTACGTTGACGGTGGTGTCGTCAAGCACGGGAACCGCTAGGTTGTTGCCTGCGACATCCTTGATCACAGCCCCCGTGGGTATTCGCAGGATCAGTGTACCGGTCGTTGTCGGGGTGATTTGAACTGTAAAAACATTCGGGCTTACGGCGGTGATCGTTCCTACCGTAATGTTCGCAGTTCCTGCATTGTCGAAATCGCTGGCACCGACGGTGCTCGCATCGATCGCTTCGTTGAAGGTGATCGTATAGGTCATCGTATTTCCGACGGTGACTTCATTATCGATATCCCCATCGTCGATCGAGGTTACCTGTGGTGGGGTGGTGTCGGGTACCAAATCCACCCCGCGAAAGACATAGTTCGCACCGGCCGAGGCAATCGCTGTCGCGCTCGTGGGAGTCGACCCCGAGTCGACGATCGATATCATTCGATTGTTCGATGTTTCGCTGGTGGTCGCATACAGGGTGGCAACTCCATTGGAGAAACTACCGGATAAGCCTCGTAGGCCGGCAAAGCCCGAGCCTGCGGTGGCACTGAGTTGATTGGTGCCGTTGACCAGCAGAGCCCACGAATTGGTCCATGATGTGCCATTGAAAGTCCATTTTTGCAGACCTCCACCAGCGCTCGTGCGGTCATCGGCGATGTAAGCCCGATCGATCGACCCGTTGCCATCGGTATCGAACATCACGAAACCGTAGGGACTCGCAGTGCCGGTTCCGGTGCCGCTGGTGTTGATCAGCAACGACGAGGTCTGGCCGCTTGTCGTGGGCAACCCAGAGCCTACGCTGTAGATCCCAATAGTCCCCGAACCGGTTGAGAAATACAACTGACTATTGTAAATCTCAACGTTGCGCGTGTTGGTTACCGTAGTGCTTATCTGTGTGAAAGTACCACCATTTGCATACCACACTCCACCGGTCGTACCACTGCCTGTACCCGTGGCATAGAACGTATTGGACCCCGTGGGGATCATGCTGCGGAGATTATTCGCCGAGAACGGTATGGTTGCCGAGGTAGGAAATAAAGTCCTTGAAGCTACATTGCCATCGGAGCCGATGACCGTACCCACCTTGGTGTTAAGAGCCGCAACGCCCGCCGTACCTGCTGCACTATTGTAACCAGGGATACCAACTAGACCGTTGTAGACATTGAGATAACCGTTGCTTGTCGCACTTCCAGAATCCGTGACTTGATTGGCTCCAGTGGTTGGCAATGCGATGGTTTGTACGGCCGCTCCCCCGGCTCGTGCATATTCGACGGCAGCGACTTGGAAGGCAGCGCTTGATAGAGCAGTCGTGCCATCTCCGATCTTTTCTACCACCAGGTTCCCGCCGGTGATGGCCGCTAAGAGCGAGCGATCCTCGAGTTTCTCGAGGCCTGGTTTGAGCTTTAGACGCAAGTTTTTGCGAAGCGCGTTTTGACGCGCACGATGAATCCTAGAACGCCACATAATCCCCTCCTCGGAATTTGCTAGTGAAGCTTTTTTGTGCAAAGGGATTTCGGACCCAGTGCCATGAGCGAAGAGAGTAGCAAAGACTCCGATGGCCGGGCAACTTCGTTTTAATGAAAGTGATAGAAAATCGATGAATAATACATTAAGAAAGTTGAATCGAATCTAGCCGCGTAAGAGACGCCGCTTGCAGTCAGCGAGCGATTTGCAGATCGCTTGGTGATCGGCCAGGGCCCCTTTGCGTGGGCGGATGACCAGATCAAAGCAGGGCTGAGGAGGGTTGTTTTGGCGTCGGAACGCTTCGCGGATCAATCGCTTCCACCGGTTTCTCACGACGGCATTACCAACCTTGCGAGACATCGATAGCCCCAATCGCCAGTGGGCTAGGCCATTGGGTTTCGAGTGGATGACCAAGAAGCCGTCGGCGATCACCCGTCCGGATTGGAATACCCGATCGAAGTCGCGTTGCCGGACAACGCGTTTGGATTTCGGGAATTTCTCGGCGGGTTGAACAGGCATGAACGGCGATGCGCGATCAATCCATGATCTTGGCGTTGGCGATAAGTTTGAGGAACTCTTGGTTGCTTTGAAAGCGACCGAGCTGTTTGATCAGTTGTTCCATCGCATCGACTGGATTCATCGAGTTGAGCGTTCGGCGGATCATGGTCACGGCATGGTAGGTCTCCGGATCGTGAAGGAGTTCTTCACGGCGTGTGCCAGATTGCGAGATATCGATCGCAGGCCAGATGCGCCGATCGGCCAGCTTGCGATCCAGTGCCAGCTCCATGTTGCCGGTCCCTTTGAACTCTTGGAAGATCAGCTCGTCCATCCGAGAGCCGGTATCGACCAGCGCTGTACCGACGATCGTTAGCGAACCACCTTCGGCAAAAGCCCTGGCGGTGGCAAAGAGTTTCTTGGGAACGTCCATGGCTTTGATGTTCACACCACCGGACATGGTTGGGCCTGAGTTGCCCACCCATTTGTTGAACGCGCGAGCGAGCCGCGTGATCGAGTCCATGAGCAAGAAAACGTCTTTGCCCATCTCGGCCAAACGCCGGCAACGGTCGACGACCAATTGGCTCAGTCGCACGTGCGAATCAACGTCTTCATCGAGGCTGCTTGCGATCACTTCGCCACGTTTGACGTTCATGCGCATGTCGGTGACTTCTTCGGGCCGCTCATCGATCAGGAGCACGATCAACTCGACCTCTGGATAGTTCTTAGCAATGCCCAGGGAAATGTCTTGGAGCATGATGGTCTTGCCCGACCGAGGTGGGGCGACAATCAAGCAGCGTTGGCCGCGGCCGATGGGAGCAAGCAGATCGATGACTCGGTTGGTGACGGGCTTGGAGCCGACTTCGAGTTTGAGCCATTTTTCTGGGTTGATCGCCGTGAGGGTATCGAACGACTTGACGTTCACATAGTCTTCGGGTTTCATCCCCTCGACGTCGAGGATCTCGCGAACGCGGGGTCCTTGGGAGCGTCGGCTATGCTGCATCACTGCTCGGATCTTGAGACCTTGTCGAAGCCGGAATTTTTCGATCATTGTTCCGGGAACGAATGGGTCGGATCGTTCGCGTGAGTAATTGTTTCCGGGGGATCGCAAGAATCCGTACCCATTGGGATGCATTTCGAGCATCCCGAAGAATTCCTCGCCCGGTTCCTCTTGAGGAGCTTGGGGGGCCTCGGCTCGGGGGATGGGGTTTCCTTCTTCGTCGAGCTGGGGCTCTAGGTTTGTTTCGTCTCCGGCTACTGCATTTTCTTCTCGTCCAAAGGCTTGCTGGTAACCGGGCCCAGGTCGCCTTCGGGTTCGCCGCACTCGGGGCCTAGATCCAGATCCAGAACCACCGCTTCCACCCATGTCGTCTCCATGCGTGCGCGACCGGTAATGCTTCTTTTTTGGCATAGAAAAACCCACAACTCTACGAAGAATTAGAATCCTTGAGCACGCGGGAACGAAGTTTTCGAAGACCCTGCGAAGCTTTGTAAACCAGTGGCGTCCATCAATCCCTGAACGCCCCAACCACTCGCCTACTGGCGTTTACCTACTGGAACAGCTCTGTGGTGCAGACACGCAACACTCACTTTTAGAACGACAAAAACGTTCTGCCAATCGCGATCCTAGAAAGGATTGCAAAAGCACTTGAAACGAAGAGAAATCAACCGTTTCCGACCAGCAGTGCAAGAAGCATAAGGGTTTTTTGCTGAAATGTCAAGCGTTCGGCTGATTCGCGAAGATTCTTCCGTCATTTTTCACCGGAAACCCCCATTTCACTCGACCGATATACCCGGCAAATCCGATGTAACCGGAAATCGTCATCGCCAAATCGCGGAGCAAAGATCATGCTAGCATCCAAACGACTTCGTTTCCCCAAGGCCCCTGGATTCTTCATCGCCCCAGCAGCTTGGCCCCTCGTGTGCCTGATGATCTGGTGCATCACGCTAGCAAATGTCGGTGCCTGCAAAGATCCCCAAATCGCTTGGTCCGACGACCTGGCCGCTACCATGCAACTGGCCCAGTCGACCGGCAAGCCGGTCTTGGTCCATTTCTACGGTGACAACTGTCCTCCCTGTCGAATGCTCGAGAAAAAAGCTTTCAAAGATCCTCTGCTGATCCAAGCCATCGGTGAGCATCTGCTGGCCGTCCGGATCAATGCCGAGCGAGACACCAAAACGGCTGCCCGTTTTCGGGTCAATCGTTGGCCAACCGACGTTTATCTCTACGCAGATGGCGAGGAGATCTATCGCAACATCAGTGCCCAAGACCCAGCAGCTTACGAAAAAACGGTCCTGAAAGTCGCTGAAAAGAACCAGCGAATGATCGGCCAACAAAAGACTAAACGAACCGATCTTTCCCGCAAAGAGCTTATGGCGATGCAGCCCAAAACAGAATCTGCATCGACCACCCCGGTCCATCTTGCATCAGGCGCACCGATGACCAAGCGTGAACCCGCGCCGCCGGTTCTTCCCGATGTACCTGATCCGA
>CAILTZ010000209.1 GCA_903837255.1 uncultured Pirellula sp.
GCAGAGTCTGCTCTCGGCCGGCTTGAGCGTTCCAGTCAAATTGCCTGGCCCTGCGACTCGTTTAACGATCGCTGAAAAAATCGCCGCAGAAATCGCACCCGAACTATCCAAAGACGACATTCACAAGTTCTGCTTGCGGATTCAGGACACACCTAACGCCTTGCAACTCAAAGGTATCCTGAATCGATGGGCACACCACCTGCATGCCGAATCGTTTGCCAAATCCCCTCTACTGAAAAACACATCCCAAAAAAACCCGTCGGTCAAACAGGCCTCGATCAAGCAGATCGAAAAAATCGTCGGTGCCGGGACTCCCAAGATGACTTGCAAGGACCTGCTCAAACGAGTCGCAAAAGAATTTCAATTAACCCACGACTCCTTGACAGGTCCTTCGCGAAAATCCGGTGTGGTGAGGGCTCGGGGACTCGCGATGCTCCTCATGCGGCAGCTGACCGACGAATCCTTCGAAACCATCGGCGAGCATTTCTCGGGTCGCGACCATACCACCGTCATGCACGCCTGCAAACGAACCGAACTGAGCCTTGTCAAAGACTCAGAACTCAATCGCATTTACGATCGTATCCGACAAAGATAACCACTTACCATTACCCTTCCAATCATCCCATCATGAAGCGAACCTATCGTTCTTTGCGTCTCCTATCCTACCGGACACTTGCAAGTGGACTGGCTGTGTGCCTTGCAGGAGCCCATGCCCAAGAAAGCGATTTTGATCCGAATCGATTTGAGAAGACCGTCGTGGTCAACGGGCTAACCCAGCCGATGGAAATGGCGATCGCTCCAGAGGGAACCATCTACCTGATCGAATTGGCAGGTAAAATCAAAGCAATCGATCCAATCAGCAACGAGGTAAAGAACATCGGTTCGATCAAGGTCACCACCGAACAAGAGAACGGTCTGATCGGTATCGCCCTGGATCCAAAGTTCGCCGAGAATCGCTGGGTCTATCTGCAATACTCCCCACCCGACTTCACCGGCCAACACATCAGTCGCTTTGCGATCGCTGCCGATGGATCGCTGGATCTTGAGAGCGAAAAGATTCTCATGAAGTACCAAGAGCAGCGCAAGGAATGCTGCCACCACGCAGGCTCGATGGAGTTCGGGCCCGACGGCTGTCTGTACATCGGCACGGGTGATAACACCAATCCATTTGGGGATTCCCAAGGTTTCGCACCCATCGATGAACGCGAAGAAAAAAGCGCGTTCAACGCCTTGCGGACCAGTGCTAACACCAAGAGTTACAACGGCAAGGTCCTGCGGATCCGCCCCAACGACGATGGGACTTACAGCATCCCCGACGGAAATCTATTCCCCAAAGATGGATCGGTCGGTCATCCAGAAATCTATGTCATGGGATGCCGCAATCCGTGGCGACTGAACATCGACCAACGGACCGGCTTCCTCTACTGGGGAGATGTCGGACCCGATGCAGGTGGCGATGGACCCCGAGGTCCTCGCGGCTACGACGAAGTCAACCAAGCTCGCAAGGCAGGCTTCTTTGGTTGGCCGCTTTTCATCGGCAACAATCGACCTTACCTGCAAGTCGATTTCAACTCAGGATCGATCGGCAATGCCTTCGATCCCTCCAAGCCAATCAACTTCTCGAAGTTCAACACAGGTGTGAAAGAACTTCCACCCGCACAACCCGCGTGGATCTATTACCCAGGTGGCGAGTCCAAAGAGTTTCCCGCGGTCGGGACCGGTGGTCGGACCGCTTGTGCCGGCCCAACCTACTACCACGATCCAAACCTAAAATCTACGACCCAATTTCCGCTTGCCATGGACCGAACGGTCTTTATCTTCGAATGGTCCAGGAACTGGATCGTCTCGGTCAAGCTCGATGCGGATTCGAACATCCAGAAGATGGAGCGATTCATGCCCAACGAAAAATTCATCCGCCCAATCGACTTGCAATTCGATAAAAATGGATCCCTCTATGTCATCGAATACGGAGAGACCTGGGGGGTCAATCCGGATGCCAAGTTGGTGAGGGTCGACTACCAAGCTGGTAACCGAACGCCACAGGCTCGGGTCGTCCAAGGCGAATTCGCAGGCAAAGAACCACTCAAGCTAGCCTTTTCTGCTGAGCCATCGAGCGACAAGGACAAGGAGCCTCTGACGTTTGCTTGGACCAAAGTCAATTCAGCAGACTCCTCCGATCGGGTTGCCATCGGTACCGGAGTGCATATCGAACACACGTTTGATAAGCCAGGGGTCTACAACGTCGAGGTTAAAGTGATGGATCCACATGGGGCTTCTACAACAGCCGTCGTTCCGGTGATCGTCGGAAATTCGATCCCAGTCATCGAATTTATAAGCCCCAAGGATGGTGACTTTTTTGACGCGGGGCAACAGTTGGCTTATCAAGTCACGGTCACCGACCAAGAGGATGGGAGCTCTGATGAAAAGATCACCAGCACAACCGACTTGGACAATCTCGATGCATCCGCCCCGGATCGGGTGAGTGTCCAAGCCAATCTTTTGGCAGGTGGATCGAGTACCGTCAACGACGAAAGTCTGCCGGTGGGATTAAAGCTGATGCGATCGAGCGATTGTTTCAATTGCCACGCATTGGAACGAGCGATTGTCGGTCCTTCGCTTTTGGATATCGCGAACAAGTACCGAGGCCAAGCCGGAGCGATGGAAGCGTCGATCGATCGGGTGCTCAAGGGTTCGACGGGGGTGTGGGGCAAGGTAGCGATGTTGCCACACGGCCAACATACCCGCGAACAAGTCTCGCAGATGGTCGCTTGGGTCTATGATGCGAAACCAGACCCTACGAGCCAGACAATCCGAGGGATGAGAGGCACCATCGAGTTGAGCCAGAAGCCCGAGAATGCTGGCGCCGCGATTCGGCTTACGGCCCGGTACCAAGACCTAGGGGGTCCATCGCTACCATCGCTTACGGGCTATAAAACAATCGAACTCAAACCGCGGCTTAGGGAAGCCGAGCGAGCCGACCAAGTCGTCGGCATGAGCGAGCTTACAAGCGGCAAAGCCGGCCAGGGCAAGTTCCTTGGGGCGATCAACCATGGATCGTATTTTGTGATCAAGGATGTGCGGCTCGATCAAGTCCGCTCGCTTGAATTCCGCGTTTGTTCGGCGGGAGCCGGTGGGGAGATTCGGGTCCACCAGGGGTCGATTGACGGGCCAGTTATTGGCAAGATGCAAGTCGACGTCAACGGCGATTGGGATGGCTGGTACGAGCGCAGCATGAAGCTCGAGCCAACCGCCCAGCGCGTGGACTTGTTCTTCGAAGCCATCAATCCACAGAATCGCAGCGGTCTGATGAACATCGACTCGGTCCGCTTCGACCTGTAACAGTCCATCAGTCAAGCGCTACGTCCTAGCAAGATGGCTTCGCCGTCCTATCGGATCTTTGTCAGTCAAGGAACGATTTACACCACGGAAAACGGCGGCGGTTTGTACTAAGGGCATTAAACGGATGGGTCAGTAGGACGGGACCAGAGTCCCATCCTACGTCCAACGTTCGGCTGTTTTATCAGCGGTCCATCAGCGTCCATCAGCGGTCCGGCTCGGCGGTTTTCTTGTTCTTCTTGGCGAGCTTGGCGCCTTGGCGAGAAACTTCTTCTTAGCGGTCCCGGTCGCTGCCCGGGATCCTTGGGTCTCACGCAAAGGCGCAAAGACGCAAAGAGAACAGCATGGAAAGGTAGCTTTGCATCTTATTGTACCAAGCCCTTATCATTGGGCCTCTTCCGCTAGAAATTAGGGTAGTATTCGAATTAGAGATTGGCACATCACGTCGCGAGCAGGAGCAAGGGGCTATGCACACCGTATTGTTGGTTGAGGATGACGTCCAACTCGCCTGCGTCGTACGGGACTACTTGCAGCAGAATGGCTTCAGCGTCTGCCGCCAAGTTCGTGAGGATTTCCGCGGAGCGATCATCATGCTCACGGCTCGTTTGGAAGACGTTGACGAGGTGCTCGGTTTAGAACTCGGCGCAGACGACTATCTTTCCAAACCCGTCCGACCAGCAGTACTGCTGGCTAGGCTGGGGGTCCACTTAAGACGGAACACCAACACCAAACTTCAAGAGGAGATGATCAAGGTAGGGGGGCTTGAAATTTTTCCAGAGCGTCGCGCTGTGGAATTGATTGGCCAGCCGATCCATACCACGTCTGCGGAGTTCGATTTGCTGATGATCTTTGCGAGGGATCCTGGAAAAGCGCTCGATCGAGCCGATTTGTTCAAACAATTGAACCCTACAGAAACCTACAATTTTCAGGACCGATCGATCTTCGGGTTTCACGCCTAAGGCGCAAACTCGGGGATGATCCTTACAAACCTACTCGCATCGTATCGATTCGCGGGAATGGTTATATGCTTGCAGTCATACCATGATCAGACTCTTCGTAAAGTTCCTACTGTTGATGGCCGTTGCTTTTCTGGCTGGTCGATGGACTTTTTATCGATTGCTCGAGGGCCAAGTGTTTGACGATCGTCAGCGAGTCGTGGCGGGTATTACCGAGGTACACTTGGGCGGCTTGCGTATCGTGGCTTCTGAGTTAGGTGTCACCGATGAGCAGACCCGCAAACGGCGATGGGATGCGATCCAAGAGGAACTCGATTCGCCATTGGAAATTCGACCCACGGCGGAACTCTCGGCCCCTGAGCGATTACGACTCGAGCAGCCAAGCGGGTTTGTTTACACCTATCGCAACGACATCATCGATTATTTAGGAGTGCACCTCGACACCGACCGTTACTTACGCCTCGGACCGATCGCAGAAATTACGATCGCGTTGATCGAGCAGGACGTCGCCGGATGGCTCCGGATACTAGCACGCAAGATGGAAGGTTCGACCGACGTCGAAGGCCTGCTCCAAAGAGTTTCGACCGAGTCTCTAGTACCCGTTCGATTGCTCACGGCTAATTTGATCCCTCATGAAGCACAAGAGCAACTCGCAAGTGGAAAAAAGACCAGCTTTTATGGTTTGGCGGGCAACTACTACGTGGCAATGCCCATCAAGGATCGCAACGAACTCTTGAGTCTCGGCCCGCTACCTAAAGTCAAGGACTTGGCCCAGCAATCTATCACCAGGGCGATGGCCATTTGGTACGCAATCGTGATGGGGGCCACCGGATTGCTGGTATATAGCGTTTCTAAAAAATTTCGCAGGATCGAACTTGCGGCAAGAAAGATTGCCGAAGGCAACTTTGATTCGCGTGTCGATGAATCCAATGCGGGCGAGTCCAAGGTGCTTGCCAGTGCATTTAATTTGATGGCATCCAAGATGGAATTATCGATCCGTTCTAAAAAAGAATTGTTGCAGGTGGTCTCCCACGAACTGCGAACCCCGTTGTCTCGGTTGCGTTTTGCCATCGAACTTTTGGACTCCTCCTCCGATCCCGGACACAACCGTTCAAGGATGATGGTTATTCGCCAATCGATCGATAATCTCGATGCGATCGTCGACGAAGTCCTCGATTACGTTCGAACTGAAGATGATTCCCCTAAAATGACTAAAGAGTGGATGGAGATCCAACCGGGCCTTAAGCCGATGATTCAGGTATTGCAAATAGAACATCCCAAGCTTCAATTCGAGTGGGTTTTCTCGGGCATCAGTCCCTGTACAGACGTCTATGCGGACCGAATCACCTTCCACCGCGCGATAGGAAACCTGCTCTCCAATGCCGTTCGATACGCGAAATCCAGGGTGCGTATCCATGTGTATCGAGCCAGTATCACCTCTCTAACCGACGAAGCCGGTAGTCTGCCCAAGCCAACGGTTTGCATCGAGATCGAAGACGATGGGCCCGGGATCCCCGAGCAAAAGCGAAACCAGGTGATGTCCCCCTTTGTCCGCATCTCACCCGATGAATCGCTACCCCAATCAGAAAGCCCCCCTTCGTTGGATCTCTGTGCCCAGAGCGAGTCGATCAGCACACATGCAGGACTAGGTTTGGGACTCACAATCGTCGAGCGATCGATCAAACAACACGGTGGTTCGATAAGTATCCATCAAGGAGCCCTAGGAGGTTGTTTGGTCCAGACCCATTGGCCAATCCCAACCACACCGTAATCATTAGAAATTATTGCATCGCGGATTATCCATTCTCATCCTTCCACTGATCCGGATCCCTCTGGCCGCACATCGGGGCGATGACAACTTTTTCTCGTTTTTCCTAGAAACCTAGGGCATTCATCGGGGTTAAGAAAACCTAAGGGAGCCGGCCAGATAGACTTATTAGCTCGTCTTCTTACTTGTCATTTGGCTGGCTCGGGCTTGTTCGCATACCCTTTCGCATACCCTTTCGCATACCCTGTTCGCATACTCCGTGTTCAACTGAGGAATCTTCGTTCATGCGCACCTTGCAACCCCAACTAAGAAACACCCTTTTGATCGGATTGACTTGCGTCGGTTCGGTCAGCCAATCGGCCTTGGCTCAGCCCCCAGGAGGCCGCCCCGGGCCGGCAGAACAAGCTCGACTCATCGAGGTAGATTCCGAACGAGACTTGAATCTCGTTGCTCTTCGCACCTCACTGACGCTTTCCTCCGAGCAAAACGAGTCGGTCACAAGTCTCTACAAACAACTTCGGGCCGATCAGACTCAGACCGTCCAAAGCCAATTGCGCGAGGCGATGGCCAATCAGAGCAACACCAGCGAGCGAGCTTCGCCAGAAATGCGAGCCAAACAGGAAGCGATCCTCAAGACCAAGATCGATCCGATCAACGCCAAGTTCCTGGGCGACTTGCGCGCTAAGCTAACCGCACAACAGCAGGTAAAGTTCGATGCGATGGTCGAGGAATTAGACCTCTATCCAGTCAGGGGCCAAGCCCAAGCTGCGGCGATCAACACCCCGTTTGCCCTGAAACACCGCGTCGATCTTGAGCAAAAGGATGGCTACCGTATCCTCACCTCCAACGGCATCCCGGATTACACCCCGGGTATCTTTCCAGGTCGTGGCAATCCAGCTGCGATCAAAGAGCAGAATTATACTTTTCGGATACCGCTCGACCCAAAAGTCAATGATCGTCCATCGCCGCATCGAGGACTCTTGGCAGGTGTCGCGCTAAATGGAGTGGTATTCGATCCTGGTACCGCTGAAATGTGGCGCAATGACCCTCAGTCCGGTTGGCGTCAAGAAGCCATTTCGCCCCTGACGATTGCCGGAGCGAAAATGGGATTGGATCGAAGCAACGCACACGTGCAACCCAGCGGTGCTTATCACTACCATGCCATGCCCACAGGCTTAGTCAAGAAACTCGCGGAAGCCAAAAGCGTGAAGGTAGGTCAAGCCATGATCCAGATTGGATGGTCCGCCGATGGCTTTCCCATCTACGACAACCATGGCTATTCGGATGCCAAGGATGCATCGAGTACGATCAAGGAGCTGCACTCAAGCTATCGACTCAAGTCTGGGAATCGTCCGGATGAAAGCGCAACGCCACCCGGGCCAGGAGGTCCGTTCGATGGTACCTACCAACAAGACTATGAATTCGCGGAGGGCTCGGGCGATCTAGACGAATGCAACGGCCGATTTGGCGTGACTCCTGAATTCCCCGAGGGGATTTATTATTATGTCGTTACCGGCGAGTACCCCTTCATTTCAAGACGATTCCGAGGAGCGGCTGACGCTAGTTTTGCGAAAAACGATGGACCTGGCGCTGGAGGCAGACCCGGTGCTGGCGGACAGCCTGGCCCTGGCGGACAGCCTGGCCCTGGCGGACAGCCCGGACCTGGTGGACGGCCCGGACCTGGTGGACGGCCCGGCGCTGGTGGACAGCCCGGCCCTGGTGGACAGCCCGGCCCTGGTGGACAGCCCGGACCTGGTGGTCGGCCCGGCGCTGGCGGACAGCC
>CAILTZ010000210.1 GCA_903837255.1 uncultured Pirellula sp.
AATCCCGTCCCGTGGGTGTCTTGGGCATCGCGGAACCCTCCCCCGCCGATTCGTCCTGCGAGCCTGCATTTGATTCCCCTGCATTCGAAGCCCAATTGCGAGAGAAACTGCCAACAAGCAAGATTCTCATCTGCCGCTCGCTCAGCCAGTACGCAGAGTGCTTGTTTCGGTTTTTCAGAGAATGTGACTCGCAGGGGATTCACAAGGTATACTGTCAGAGAGTTGATCGTCAGGGTTTAGGGCGAGCGATCATGGACCGCCTCGATCGCGCTGCCGAATGAATTGCCGAACAATTTGCCGAGAAAAATCGTTACCTAAGCCTTCTGTGAGTCGTTGCGATGCGGTGCTGGGTCCAGTTTCGAGTGCGTCTAGTGATCGGTTTAGCTACAACACTTTGGGCGGGCTTGGACGCACACTCCCTGGCCCAATCGCAGCGGCTGCCTCCAACGGAAAATGATCCTCACTGCCGACGGCTAACTACCACGGCCAAGCTTTGCCTAGCGACTCTTTCTGCTTGGAATGCAACTGCTCGATCCCTTGCTTGGCCAGCGCCAGGAGTTGTGCGAGTTCTTGATCGTCGAACGTCGCCTCCTCGCCGGTGCCTTGGACCTCGACGAACCGCCTATTGCCTGTCATGACGACATTCATATCGACATCGGCCCGAACGTCTCTGGCGTAGTCCAAATCGAGGCTCGGTTTGCCATCGACTATGCCGACGCTGATCGCGGCCACCGAATCGCGCAGCGGATACTGAGCCGCTGGAACACCTGCAAAAACGGTGTTGACCGCATCGATCAAGGCGATCATGCCACCGGTGATCGCGGCGGTACGAGTCCCTCCGTCAGCTTGCAATACATCGCAGTCGATGGTCAACGAGCGCTCTCCTAGTTTTTGCAAGTCGGCGATCGCGCGAAACGAGCGACCGATCAATCGCTGGATTTCGGTCGTTCGCCCGTCGACCTTTCCGCTGCGTTCTCTGGCCTTGCGCTGAGGCGTACTGCCTGGGAGCATGTTGTACTCGGCAGTGATCCAGCCTTTGCCCTTGCCCTTCATCCATTCTGGAACTTTTTCTTCTAGGCTCGCCGTGCACAGTACGACCGTATCCCCGCATTGGTAGAGCACCGACCCAGGGGTGGTTTTGGTAAACCCTCGAATGACCGAAACCGGACGTATTGTATGGATGCTCATTGCTTGACCTTTCCTTGAATGACCATTTTGAGTTCGTCGGCATTCAAAGGCCGATCGAAAAGGAACAACTCGTCCATATCCCCGATGTACTCGATGCCGATCATGATCGCGGTTTTAGCGGGATCCCAAGTAAACTTCATGGGCCCTTCGAGAGCTCCTTGCAATTTTCCATCCAGGAAAAGTGCCGTTCTAGCCGGTTTGTTTTCCGAGGCGTTGATTCCCTCGAAAGTGAATGCAACATGCTTCCAAGCCTCCCGCGTAAATCCAGGCTGCTTGACCGTAACCATCGGTCGTTTTTCCACCGGCCACTTTTCCCAAGCGATGTTCTCTGGGTTCCAGTACGTCAAATTGGAAAATACGCCTAATCGAAAGTCCCGTGGTAGATCCTTGTCAAAGTCGACGAACATGGCCGCATCGTTCCAAGCCCTTTCGGTGATTTGGATCGGATCGCAGTATCCAGGCTTAAGGTCTTTGTCGGCGTCCAATCTCATCCAAAAGCAAACGGTGCCGTCGATCGTCTTTTGGTAACTTGGGAGCACTTCTCCTTTGTAGCAGATCACTTTGGGAGATTTGTCCGCAAAGCGTATGCAGTCGCCGAAGACACCGGCTCCTTTGGCGATCGATACATCCGCGCGCTGGATGCCAGGGGTCCATTCTTTTCTCGCAAGAGATTCGGTCGTATAGACCCGACCGTCTCCACGTTTTACAACCGCATCGGCCGTCGAGTCAAACGACGCATGGAACGCGAGAGCCTGTCGGAGCGAAGTGGCATCAGATTCCTGAGCATTAGCGAATCGGTTGGTTTCGCCTGCTTCAACGAGGCAAATCACTCCGCATAGGAATAGTATGTATGGCCATTTCATAACTAACAACCCTGGGGAAAAGTGACTTGCTGAAGTGTAAAAGCCATTTAGAACGCCCGAATGGACTGAGTACGAGTAACGTTGCACTGAGCAGAGAGTTACTTGCCCGTCTGAGTCTTTTGGCCAGCCATCTCCGGTTCGTACTTGACCTCCGACAGTTCGATCCCTTTGAACGGAAGCACGTCGGGAGTGATTTGTACGGCGGTGGAAACCTTCAACGGGAATGGACCTCCGACATCGTAGGTCAATTCGACGAAGCTAGCTGTCCAGCCAGCTTGTTCAGGCGGTGGTGGTGCCAAATAGTTTCCGTCGGCATCGGGTTTGAGCGTGGTGCTTTCAAAAGCAGGACCGATCGTCTTGAGTCGGAAATCGCGCGCCGTTGGATTGTTAGCCCTCCATAGGACTACCTCGGTGGGCTTGGTCTTTGCATAGACACGGATCGACCCGTTGTCCTCGAACTTCCAAGAGTACTGAGGAGATTTCTTCCCTGCCGAGACCATGCTGAAGAAAGCCGCGATGCTTTGGACTGCGTCGGTGTTCTTTAGCCCGTGATCGGCGTTCGGAACGTACCTAAGCAGTTTCTCACCCTGAAGCTCATCGTAGTAGAACTTCGAAGAGTCGGGTACAAAGAATTGATCGCCACTGGCGTTGACGATGTACTTGGGCATCGTCAAGCGACCTCGGTAGTAGTAGGGATCGACGATCTCGTAGAGTTGTTGGAGCCTGGGGTGATCGGAGCGTTGGAGGATCTTGTGTTGGTAGTAGTTACCGATCGCTTCGGCCCAAAAGCCGTAAACTTCCGCGTGGTTCTGAAGCGAGGACTTCGCGTTGGCCACATCGATTACGATCGGCACTATGGCTTCGATGCGGTTGTCGGCAGCTCCGGCCATCCAAGTTGTCCAGCCTCGCTTGGAGCCACCTCCAACGATGAACTTATTGACCTTACGTTTGCCGCCGGCCTCGCTCGCCGAAAACTCGGTGATGCAGTCCATGGCTCGCACAACGCTTTTGACCATTGGCAAGCGGGGTAGCCAAGTCGGATCGCCTGTTTCGAGGAATTGAGCCCAGGAGTATCCGATCAGGTCATCTTCGACGCGTGGCGTGTTGTCGTTGTGGAAAACAAGCGGTTGGTTTGGAATGTTCTTGAGCTCGGCAACCACACCACCGGTCGAAGCGGCGATCGCGCCGGTGATCGCATCCGGGCCGTTGGGCTGTGGGCTTGTATGACTCCCTCCGCCGATCATCAAAAAGACTCGGTCGGTGGTGATCTTGGCCGGGACCGTGACGACCAGCCAATGCTCCCAGAGCGGTCGATCGACCTCCTGCTCGGTTCTCCAACGCTGCGACGTGAGCCGAATAACGTGAGTGGTGAGATTTCCGGTCTGAATGGTTTCAGCGACAGACCATGCATAAGCCGCATCGGGTTTGGCGACGTACGTATCGAGCGGGGTAAGTTTGCTACCCGCAGGAGGCTCGGCATGGCCGATCGAAAACAGCGAACCTACGACACAGCTAGCTACAAAAAACAAGGAGAGGAATCGTTTCATAAGACGCTAAGTCACTTGAGGGTTTGGTGTAAAAGCAACACGAGGAAAGTACCTTGCGGAAAGGTTCGCCGCATTGGTTGGTTCGCTAAAAAATATCAAGGGCGGTTGGTCGCTTACTTGTTTAACTGAAATGGCGGAAGCTCCTTGGTCGAGGAGGTGATGTCGGCTTTGAGTCCAGAAGTAGCTTTCGAAGAATACTTGCCTGCCAGGAGGTCCGGGCCTGGATCTCCGAGCCCTTGCATTTTTTGAGCGGGAGTCGGTTGAACCGATGGGTCTGGCCAAGTGACGGTGACATCATAAGAGCCCTCCGGTACACCTTCTCTGGCACTGGTAGCCAATTTGAATTTACCGTTTTCATCTGTAGTAGCCGCTGGGATGAGTTTCGCCTCCTTGGCCTTCGGATGGAAGATCAAAGTAGCCCCGTTGGCTGGCTTGCCGTCGACACTCAAACTCCCGGTGACTTGAACGAGTGGAGGACCTGCTTTGCCACATCCGGTCAGTGAACCGACCGAGGTGATCAGCAGAGCGAACAAGGTTAGGTGCGATGCGGAATGGAAAGACATGGAACGCAAAGACATGGAGGACTCCTGAAAAGTAGGGATAGCATAACAGGCTTCACAATAACATAACAAAAAAACGCTGTTCGATCGCTTTGGGTGATTGAGATAACCCGGAGGATTTTTTCAAAATCCGTAGGTCGATTTCTCGGGAGATCTCCCGAATCCCAAAGGCTTAACTTACAGCTGCCTTCGTACGAATGGCTGAGGTTCAATAACAACTACTTAAAAAAAGGCGAGCGACCCGGTTGGATCGCTCGCCTAATGAGTTGGCGAATTAGGGATCTTCGACAAACCTCGATCTACTCGTCGAGCGTGGCGATTTCACCACCGTTGCGGGTGATCAAAGCGGCGAAGACCGGAGTGGAGATCGTGGCTGGCAACAAGACCACCGAACCGTCGCCTCGGAGGGCTTGGACACCACTTCCGTGGAACGAGTACGGGTTATCTTGGTTGAAGACGTTGATTACAGCACAGCCAGCTGCCGACGGATTATTGCGATCGATACCCGAGAGACCACGTGGGTGGCGAGCGGTGTTCCAATCGACATACGAGGAGTTGAGCGTGAAGGCTGGAACTGGAGTCGTCGTCCAGGTGCCTTGGTAAGCTACTCCATTGAAAAAGAGCCGTTGACGTCCTGCGATTTCGATAAAGCAGATCGTGTTGGAAAGACCGTCAGTCACCGAAGCAAACTTACGCTTTGGATTCACAACGACTTCCGAATTCTCCCCACCAGCATCATCGGCACCCAACATCGAGTTGTGCGTCGTGGTGGCGGGCAATCCGGCGCAACTAGCCAGCGTACTGTGTAGACCGCGAGGAACAGCATAGTCGGTTCGAGGAAGGAAGAACGCCACGCCCGAAGGAAGGATGCCCGCTTGGTTGAAGTAGGGGCCATAATCCGATTGGGACTCTGGGGTCGACGGGCACACAAAGGATGGGACCTGCGTGGTCGCTGACGCAGGAACTTGTCCAAGCGGTGCAGGTAGATTGCGAGGATCGATCAGAGGCTTCTTGAGGTCGAAGACTTGGTAGATCGTATTGCCTTCCATGTAGGGAAGCATCAGTCCCAATGGAGCCATGCTCCTTCGTGCATCCACTGTTGCGGCAAAGAATGGGTTGCCTTGGGCTGCATAAGCATCCGTAAGTCTGAATTGGGTGCACCATGTCGGAACCCACTTGTTGGCAGACTCGTGATTTTGCACGGCCAACCCAATCTGTTTCATGTTGTTTCCACACTGCATCCGTCTTGCCGCTTCTCGAGCGGCCTGCACTGCTGGCAAAAGTAATCCGACCAAAATTCCAATGATCGCAATTACCACCAACAGCTCGACTAGCGTGAAACCTGTTCGTCGAGAAGTTCGCTTCATTACCCACC
Source organism: uncultured Pirellula sp. (assembly GCA_903837255.1). Taxonomy (GTDB): domain Bacteria; phylum Planctomycetota; class Planctomycetia; order Pirellulales; family Pirellulaceae; genus JBKCUI01. Next base: position 5,534 of record CAILTZ010000210.1, read on the forward strand.
TCCGAAAGAGATAAAAGGAGACCTAAAAACCAGACAAGGGGGGATCATTCCCCGTAGCAGTTACTGTAAGATGGAAAATCTGGTGAGTCTACTAGGCTCTTTTCATTTTATTGGCAGGTAGTCGGAAATTTACCAGATTTTTCTTCGTCTCTAAGTTTCATGCGTAGAAACCCATGCGATGAGCCTTAGGTTCTAACAACGTTTTCAAAGGGAAAAGCAAATGAATCGAAACTGGATAAGACTGTTATTCATCGGTGGCTTGGCAAACTCCGCTGCGTGCCTGGGCCAAGAAAAAACCGAGTCGATATCCTCCGGAGAAGTAAATCGGAGCGCCCAGCAAGCTGCAAAACCTTATAGAATCCCTGAGAATATCGGCGGAAGTGGCTATCGGACCGAGGTCGGCCAAGCCGACTCGCGATTCCCGCTGGCGGTCGTCCGGGGAACCCCCTACGAGATGGGGCATCACCTGGGACGCCTGTTTTCCACTGAAATTCAGACCTTTGTCCCGGCGGCTTTGCAGGGTGTCACTCAGGAGCTCAAGGTAGCTCCGGAAGTTCTCGAGGAAGTTTGGGCCAGAACCAGTAGCTACGGGGACGATCGGCTCGAACAAGAACTCGCCGGCCTAGCCGACGGCTCAGGGGTACCCCTGAAAACCCTCCAAGCCCTCCACGCCGTTCCTTTGTTGATGCCCTATTCCTGCAGCAGCATCGCGGCTTGGGGCGATGCAACCATCGATGGACACCTCTACCAAACCCGAAACCTCGATTGGAGCATGGAAGTCGGTGCCCACGAGTTTCCGATGATCGTCCTTTACATCCCCAACGAAGGCATCCCGCATGTGGTCCCCTCGTTTGCTGGGATGATCGGTGCCCACACTGGAATGAACGCCAAAGGCCTAGCCTTGAGCGAAATGGGAGATGCTTCGGGCAAAGAAGCTCCTTACCAAGTCCATGCACCGCACTTTACGGTTTACTTCCGAACGATGCTCTACGATGGCGATTCGCTCACCCGGGCTCTGTCGATCTTCAAAGCCCAGCCGCCGACCAAGCGGTATCATTTTGTCTTTGGCGACGGGCAGACCGACAAGCGTGCGGTGAAGGTCCGGGCTCACTCTCCTGAGCCCGCCGATAAGCAACTGCTGATTTGGAAAGATGCCGATCCGACCGACGAGTTCGCTCCCAACGTACTTTCGTGCGTCGTGTACAACGACGAAGGCCGCGGAGCGTTCCCGACTCTACAGAAGGAAAGGGGCAAGCTCGACGGAGAGAAGCTTGTGCAGCTTGCCAATCAGATCCCTATCAAGGGCGGCAATGTCGAGAACGTCGTGTACGACGCGACCGCACTAAGAATGTGGGTGTCGTACGCCAAAGCAGGCAAGGAAGCCTACACGAGGCCCTACACGTACATCGACCTCAAGAAGATCGATGCAGACGGCAACGGAAAGCCAGATTTGAGCGAGTAAATCGCTCAAATCCGATCGATAGGATCTGAGCCTTAAATCTTTCGCATCACTTTTCGAGCTTCTGGCAGGAAGGCTTTAAAGAACTCATCGGTAGAGTCTTCCTTTTTGCCTGTAGCTTGGCAGGATGTTTGAATTTTGTACAAGAAATCTGTTCTCCAAAATCTTGGACTGTTGGCAGCTTGCCACGGTCCACCGTCAGTCCAACCGTAGTAGACATTCATGCTTCGTTTATCGATGGTGTTGGTTTCGAAGCCTAATTTCCAAATCGTCCCCTCTTTGCCATCGTAATCGCAGGGGACAGATTGCCGTTCGGAAGTTTGGCTTACGGCCCGGGAGCTGTAACAAACCTCCGGGGTGTGGACGGCAATCGGGCCTTTGGGGCCAAATACCAAAAACACATTGACCGCCTCGCCGGTGGCTTGGTGTACATACACGCGAGAGATGTAGCCGTTGGCTTCCAAAGTGGTAACCACCTGGTCATCTAACTTGCCTTCCTCTTCGCATTTCCAGGGCCCGACTTCCATGGGGATGCTGCTGAGTTGCTTGCCCAAGGCATGGATATCCTCGGCGACACCCCAACGGTTCGAAAGCACGCCGTGAGCAACCCCGCCTAGAAGCAACAGTGACAATGCACTTGCGATTCCAAAGAACCACCTTTTCAAGTCTGCTCCTTTGGCCAAGTTGAATTCCGACACAACGGGAGCTTTTTGCTCGTTGGAAGGAATTGGATCGGCGAGGATTTCTTCCTTGGTTTCATTTTGCATAA
>CAILTZ010000211.1 GCA_903837255.1 uncultured Pirellula sp.
ATAAATCGAAACTCGACTGGGCCGATACCGACAGCGATTCGGTGTCCTCGGAAGATGCTCAAGACGATTCCGACGAGAGCCGGTCGAGTTCTGATGAAAAGAAAAAATCGCAGGACGAGAAGAAATCGTGGCTGCCTTGGCGTCGCAATCGCGACCAAGAGGACTCAGACGATAAAACCGGTCTGGCCGAAAAACCAAACGGTAAAAAAGAACTGAAGGAACCCAAGGAGCCCAAGAAGCCGATGCGGCTCTTTGGCCTCTTCCCCCATCGGGTTGAACGCAACGAACAACTCAACGGCATTGAGCCCGTTCGAGTCGACGACCAGGTTGTGGTCGATCAAGGCCTTACCAAAAAGCCGGGTTGGTTCACCAGGCGATCCAGTCAAACGCCACAAGAGACCCAGGCTAAGTCATCCGCTCCAGCCTCACGAACCTCGGCATCTGGGGCTGCAACACCCCAGGCTGTCGCAACTCAGGGTGTTGCAACTCAGGGTGTTGCAACCCAGGCTGCCGCCAAGCAAGCTCCGTTTCCCAGTACCACTCCCAAACAGGCAGCAGAGTCCAAGAGCACCGAGCTTAAGGCAAACGATCAACAGGTATCGGAGCAAACCAAGCGATCCTGGTTTGGCTCGGTCATGCGAAAGAAGCCTAGCGCAGTCGAGGAGAGTAAAGCCGATTCACCAAAGCTAGTTTCTAAAGAGACAAAAACCAAAGGTCCGGATACTCAGGAGCCTGCGGTCAAAAAGAGTTGGTTTGCGATTGGAAAAGACAAGAGCGACGTGAAGCCCGCAGCGACGACTCCCATCGAATCGACCAAGGCAAAAGCTACCGAGCGCGTCGAAGCTTTCGAGATTCTCGAAGAGGCCCCCCCCAAATCCGGAAAGCTCGCCAAAAGGCTTTACGGTTGGCTCGATGGGTTGAGGTTAAAGCCACCCAAGGATGCTGGGGATTCGACCAAGTCAAAATCTGCATCATCGGCTTCTGCCAATCCATCCTCTAGCAATCCATCCTCCAGCAATCCAACCTCTAGCAATCCAACCAGCTCGAGCAACGCGTCTGGTAATTCAACCAAGGGCCAACAGGTTCAAGGCGATCAGGACGAAGAGGAATCGGATGAGGATTACAGCGACTACAGGAATTTGAGCAAGGCCGAGCGCAAGCGGTTGCGGCGGCAGCAAAACGATCGCGGTGCGGCTTAGTTTTCAGGTCTTTCGTCCATTTTACGCTTTTCTCCCGCAGGGCATTCCCCTATAGTTCTACCGTGCGGGTTGGAAAAACTCGCACGATCGCCTCCGATCGTTTTTCCGGCTGAGGGACCATAATTATGCGTTGGCCCGAATCGTTACGGCGAGTGCAGTAGCACGCTTGATTCGCGCCAGTCTCGCAGCGGCTCCGTGTCGTGCCGCAAACGGTCGGAGGATTTTCTTTTTTCAGACTGAACCTCTGCTCAGTCCGGCCCCTCTGATCTTCCTGGCGCCGTGCGTCCAACTGCGAGAAGGACTTAGAACTCTGCTAAACTAATCCCATCTTACTCCAAGCCGATATCCAGCCTTTTGACTTGCGCGTCGAGGCTCCAAAGACACCCATTTCTTTTTGTGAAGAATGCTAGACCCCGATCATCTGCTATCACGAGGTGAGAACTGTGCTTTTGACACTTGAGACCACCGGGCCTGAGGCATCCAAGCTCAGCTACCTGCTCCACAAGCACCCCGACAAGGTGCAATCGTTCTCGATGAGTTTTGGTAAGGTGCATGTGTACTATCCGAAGTATGAATCCAACTGCGCGGTCGCATGCATGCTACTTGAGGTCGACCCGGTTGGAATGCTCCGGGGGGCTTACCGCGACTCGGATTTTATGCTCGGTCAGTACGTCAACGATCGACCCTTTGTAGCATCCTCGTTCATGAGTGTGGCGATCGCCCAAGTCTACTCGTCAGCCATTGGGGGAAAATGCAAGGACGATCCGCAGTTGGCCTCGACACCTTTTCCGTGGACAGCCAGGATTGACTCGCTTGCGACCCGTGGCGATTCCCAGTGGGTAGAAAGGGTGTTTGAACCGCTCGGGTACACGGTCTCCACGCGCTGCGAGCTGCTCGATTCGCAGTTCCCGCAGTGGGGAGTCAGTCCCTACGTACCAACGGTACTGTCCAAGACCTGTTTACTCTCCGAGTTGCTTACGCATCTGTATGTCCTAATCCCCGCCTTTGACAACAACAAACACTACTTCGTTGGCGAAGAGGAACTCGATAAACTTCTGGAGAGGGGCCAAGGTTGGCTGGCATCACATCCCCACAAGGAATGGATCGCTCGACGCTATCTACGCGGTCGAGCGAACTTGGTCCGCAGTGCGCTGGAGCGATTGATCGAAGCCGATGCGTCGAATGAACCCGATGAGACCCCTCTTGCTGACGTGGCGATCGGCCCTGCGCAAGATCTCACCCAGAGAGACGGTAACAAAGAGACTCCTGGAGCTCCGGATCCTGAGCTGCCCGCAAGGCTCAACACGCAGCGCTACGCGGCCGTGCTTGAGGAACTCGTCGCCTGCGGCGCCAAGTCCGTTTTGGACCTTGGGTGTGGCGAAGGCCGACTCTTGCGGGATCTGGTCAAGAATTCTCAATTCGAGCGGATCGTAGGTATGGATGTCTCGTACAAATCCCTGGAGATTGCCCGCAAGCGGCTGCGGTTGGATGCTTTCGATGAACGGCAACGAGCTCGGGTCGATCTGCTCCATGGTTCGCTGATCTATAAAGACCGTCGTTTGCAGGGATTCGATGCGGCGGCTGTGGTCGAAGTCATCGAGCACTTGGAACCCAACAGACTCGAATCGCTCGCCAAAGTCCTGTTCACTCAGGCTTGCCCAAAGCATGTGGTGCTGACCACACCCAACAAGGAATACAACAGCGTTTGGGAAAGCTTGCCTGCAGGTCAGTTCCGCCACGCGGACCATCGCTTCGAGTGGACCCGAGCCGAGTTTCAAGCTTGGGGGAATCGCATCGCCGCGCTTTACGGCTACCGGGTCGAGTACAAAGGGATCGGTTCAGAGGATCCTGATCGGGGCACCCCTACGCAACTGGGAGTCTTTCATCGTGACTGATTCATTGTATGTGGTCGGTTGCCAAGTCGTCGTGCTCAAAAGCGTCCGCGGGGGAGGGTCGAGAGATCTGTATCCCGAAGGTGTCGTCGGTACCATTGTCAGCACACCCAGCTCCGACAGAGCGACTTACGGGGTCCGATTCATGGATGGTTCTGAAGAAGCCTTCCTGGGATCAGATTTGGCTTTGTTGGCCAAATACCGCCAGCCGACCGAAGGGGAGGCACAGACCCAACTCCAGCAGGCTCGATACTACGACCGGGTCATCTACCAATGCGTGATCGGTTCGCGTGCTTACGGGTTATCGAATGAAGACTCGGATGTAGATCGGCGAGGGATTTATCTCCCTAGGGCCGAGGATCACTGGTCCTTGTTCGGGGTCCCTGAGCAAATCGAGTGCGAGGCGACTCAGGAAGCGTATTGGGAGTACCAAAAGTTCCTCATCCTGGCGCTCAAGGCAAATCCAAATGCACTTGAATGCCTTTATTCCCCGATCGTCGAGCGGCAGGAACCCGAGGTTCAAGCCCTGCTCGATCATCGTACGATCTTCCTGTCCCGATTGGTTTATCAGACTTACAGTGGATACGTCGCATCCCAGTTCAAAAAACTGCAAACCGATTTGCGAAACCAGGGGCAAATCAAATGGAAGCATGCCATGCACCTAATCCGCTTACTGATTTCCGGGATCGACATACTGAGAAATCAACGAGTCGCGGTCGATGTGGGAGAGCATCGCGACGAGTTGCTCGCAATTCGGAAGGGTGAAATGAGATGGGAGCAAGTCGACGAGTTGCGGAAGCGTTTTCATAAAGAGTTCGATCGCGCATTTGCCAGCACGTCCTTGCCTGAACGACCTGATTATTTGAAAGCCAATGAATTGCTGATCCAGGCTAGAAGGAGCGCGCTGAGCGATTGACATGAAGACCTCCGACGTTTTGCAAACCACAAAATTGCCCGAGCTGCCAACAATCGAAGCACAGTTGAATGACCTGTTGATTAGGATCCGAAAGAATGCGACTTGAGATTCCCGAATTGGCGTTGGTTCTATTGATTGGGCCTAGTGGGGCTGGAAAGAGCACCTTTGCGCGCCGACATTTTCTGAGCCACGAGGTCATCTCTTCGGATCAATGCCGAGGTTGGGTCTCGAACGACGAGAACGATCAGGGAGCAAGTCCGGACGCATTCAAGCTTCTGTATTATCTTGTCGAAATTCGACTTCGTCGGGGATTGCTCACGGTCATTGATGCGACCAACGTGGCCCCCGAGGATCGAAAAGGGCTGATCGCGCTTGCGAAAAAGCATCACTGTTTTGCCGTTGGAATCGTTTTCAACCTGCCCGACTCGATCTGTATTGAACGGAACCTTCAAAGACCCGATCGATCTTTCGGGGCCAACGTGATCTACAGGCAAAAGCAATTGCTCCGAAAGGGGCTTGGACGCCTGAAACTCGAAGGATTTCGGTACTCGTTCGTTCTTAAAACTCAAGAGGAGGTCGATTCGGTCCAGGTCGTCAGAACCCCTTTGTGGACGAACCGCAAGTCACAGACCGGACCGTTTGATATCATCGGTGATTTGCATGGCTGTTGTGATGAGCTAGAGGAGTTGCTCGAACGACTCGGTTACTGCTTCGAGGGTTGCGAAAAGCCCATCGACTCCGAGCTGCTTATGGATCGGGTCCCGAAACATTCTCAGGGGCGCAGAGTGATTTTTGTCGGGGACTACGTCGACCGAGGTCCTCGTAGCGTAGATACTTTGAGACTGGTTGCGACGATGGCGCATCATGGCAGTGCCTTTTGTTTGCCGGGCAATCACGACACGAAACTGCTTAAGAAGCTCAACGGGAGCGATGTGCAGATCAAGCATGGGTTGGCCGAGACCATTGCGGATTTCGAAAGATTGCCAGAAGCATCCCGAGGGAGATTGGAGGAGGAGCTCAAGTCGTTCATCGATGGCTTGGTCTCTCATCTGGTGTTTGATGCAGGGAAGTTGGTCGTCGCCCATGCTGGGCTGAAGCTAGAGTACCATGGCAGGACCAGCGGCAGGGTGCGTGAGTTCTGTCTTTATGGCGATACGACCGGAGAGGTCGACGAATTTGGGTTGCCCATAAGATTGGATTGGGCAAGAGAGTATCGCGGGGAGGCGTGTGTGGTCTATGGGCATACTCCTGTTGCACGAGCCGAGTGGCTCAATCGCACAGTGAACGTGGACACTGGATGTGTATTTGGAGGGGCGCTGACAGCACTCAGGTATCCCGAGTCGGAGTTCGTATCGGTACCGGCACGTCGAGTTTACTGCGAGCCAAGCAGACCGTTTCTTGTCGAAGCCGATTCGCTGACGGCCCAGCAGCAATGTGATAATCTTCTGGATATTGAAGATGTGTTGGGCAAACGGGTAATCAACACGGGTTTGATTTCCAATGTGACGATTCGCGAGGAGAATGGCATTGCAGCTATTGAGACGCTCAGTCGCTTTGCTGTGGATCCGCGCTGGTTGATTTATCTACCTCCAACGATGTCACCGAGCGAAACATCGTCTCAACCGGGTCTTCTGGAACATCCTCAAGAAGCGTTTGAATATTATCGTGCACAGGGAGTCCATCGTGTCGTGTGCGAGGAAAAGCACATGGGGTCCAGGGCAGTCGTGGTCATGTGCAAGGATCAGCAGGCAGCTTTGGATCGATTTGGGATCGAGGATGGCGGAACGGGCGTGATTTATACACGAACCGGTCGGCGATTTCATCCGGACATTCAAATCGAGCGAGAGCTGATCGACAGATTGCGAGAAGCTTGCAATCGCAGTGGTTTTTGGGAAGAGTTCTTGACCGACTGGGTCTGTTTGGATTGCGAACTGATGCCTTGGTCGGCCAAGGCGTTGGAGTTGTTAAAAACTCAGTATGCAGCGGTCGGAGCCGCAGGGCGGATGAACCTAGATCCGGTACTCGGATCGCTCGCCCAAGCTAGATCGCGGATTGGGGATCCCGAGCAACTGGCTTTGATTGAGGATGTCGAAGGACGATTCGGGAATCGGCGAAAATCCATCGATCGATTTGTGGATGCATATCGGCGTTACTGTTGGCAGGTCGAGTCGTTGGAAGACTGGAAACTAGCACCGTTTCATCTGCTGGCTACCGAGGGTCGAGTGCATACGGACAAGGACCATTGTTGGCACATGGATAAGCTTCGGTTGTTGTGTGAAGCAGACTCCCAGGTTCTGTTAGCGACAGAGTATCTAGAAGTGGATGTTTCGAGTAGCGAGAGTATTCAGGAGGGGATCCAATGGTGGATGGCTAAGACATCTTTGGGGGCTGAGGGGATGGTGGTTAAGCCCTTGAGTTGGATAGCCAGGAGCAAGAGTGGACTGGTCCAGCCGGCGATGAAGTGTCGGGGCAAAGAGTATTTAAGGATCATTTATGGTCCGGATTACGATACCGAGGAGAACTTGACGAGACTTCGAAAACGGGGGTTAGGGCGCAAGCGATCGCTTGCGATACGAGAGTTTTCCCTCGGTTTGGAAGGCTTGGAGCGGTTTGTCAAGCGAGACCCGCTGCGCAAGGTGCACGAGTGTGTGTTTGGGGTTTTGGCATTGGAGAGTGAACCCGTCGATCCACGACTCTAGAGCCGACTACATCATCGCAGGTGCGCTCGGAGCCTACCACCGGACTCGTCCGGTGGAGGCGTAACTTCCAGCTACCTTCGACGTCCTACTGGCGCATCTG
>CAILTZ010000212.1 GCA_903837255.1 uncultured Pirellula sp.
GATCACTCTGAGCTCTCGACCGGCCTGAATCGCAAAAGCTTGTTCGACCCCTTGGAATCCTTTAGCGATCGTCTCGAGTTCTTCCATCCGCTTGACGTACCGCTCGAGCGACTCGCGTCGAGCGCCAGGCCGAGAAGCGCTGCATGCGTCGGCTGTAGCCACAAGGAGTGTGTAAGGGAACTCGGTGGTCAATTGGTCGTGGTGACCGAGTGCTGCATGAACGACATGTTCATTTTCGCCGGATCGCTTGAGCAGATCCGCACCGATTTTGGGGTGACCTCCCTCGAGCTCATGGTCGGCGGCCTTTCCGATGTCGTGCAAGAGTCCGCAACGGCGAGCAACAGTCCCGTTCAAACCGACCATTTCGGCCATCATCCCGGAGAGGAACGCGACCTCGATCGAGTGGCGTAGGACGTTCTGAGAATAGCTGGTGCGGAAATGCAAGCGGCCGAGCATTTCAATAACACGGTCGCTCAATCCCAGCAGATTGACCTCTTGTGCTGCCTCTTCTCCTTTTCTGCGGATAAAGGCGTCCATCTCCTTTTCCGTCGCTGCGATGACCTCTTCGATACGTGTCGGATGGATCCGTCCATCGGCTACCAGCTTTGCCATCGATTGCCTTGCGATTTCGCGTCGGACTGGATCGAATCCACTGACGATCACCACTCCTGGGGTATCGTCGATAATCAGATCGCAACCCGAAGCTTTTTCAAAGGCTCGGATGTTACGTCCCTCCCTGCCGATGATACGGCCTTTCATCTCGTCGTTGGGAATGTCGATGGAAGTCGTGGTGCTCTCAGAGGTTTGTGCCGAAGCATACCGCTGCATGGCCGTCAGCAAGATATCCTGAGCTTTTTGTTGAGCGATCTCGGAAACCTTTTTCTCGTGCTTGAGAATCACCGATCCGATTTCACCCTGCAGTTCCTTTTCCATCAGATCCATCAGCTGCCGCTTGGCCTCCTCCTTGGAAAGCCCGGTGACGCGTTGCAAATCCGCTTGTGCCTGGGTGATTAGCTTGCCGTACTGATCCGATTTTTTACCTACATCGTCGAGTTTTTCAGCGAGCTTTCGCTGGTTGGATTCGACGAACTTTTCCTGCTTCTTCAGGTCTTCGTTGGATTGTTTGAGCGACTGCTCTTTCGAGAGGATTTGGTTTTCGCGTTCCCGCAGCTCGTCTCGTTGCTTTTTCAAGTCGGTTTCGAACTGATTTTGAAACGTAAGGAGCTTTTCTTTTTGTTCGAGCTCGGATTTCTTGAAGAGGTTCTCGGCATCAAGCTGAGTTTGTTCTAGCAACCGTTTGGCTTGCGTTTTAGAGTCTTGTCCAAGCAGTTTCTGGACAACTGCCGTCCCGATCGCACCGATGATTAGGCCAAGGATAGCGAGCAGTACGGAATTATTGCTAGTTGTGCCGGTAGATTGGCTGAGAAATAGAACTGAAGAGGATAGATTGGTTGTCACGCGAGGAGATCTTTCTGATTAAAAGCGAAAAACGTCGCGCTGGATGCGACGCGTTCCGATTCCTTCGCTAGACGATCTTCCCTGACGGCGGACTTTAGGCTTCAGACAGGTCTGTGTCTCGCCCGTTGACAGTGCAGTAATTATGCAACGCTGGGCGCAATTCCAGATGCAGAGCGTTTCCGGTCAAGGAAGCGGCTGAACTGTTCAAAGCATGGAGTCGGGCCCGCACATGCTCAGTCTCATCGACGGCAGGACGCAACGGCGCTGCACTCTGGGTGTCAGCGACGACATCATGGTCGGTAGATTCACGATCCAGGGTTTGGAGCAAGTAGGATGGCATGGCAACGCTTGACCGAGGGCCAAACGCCAACCAAGTTATCCAGCCAAGCGCCAGGATCGCGAGGATCAGGACAGGAACGAGCAGGGCCATAGGGAAATCATCTTAGCGATTCGGACGGGACCCGTCCCTCCCGGTTTGCAAGAGGGAAACACCGGATCGAGTCCGGCAGCATTGTATCAGATCAAATCCTCTGCCGAAATAAGGCAGAGATCTTTTGCGAGAACTAACGTAGGATTCCCTGAGGCGTTCGCTAGCGGATCCCTCAGAATCGATTTCTTTTATGCACTTTTGGCCCTTGTTGCGACCCTTCTGATCGCCTCACAGGCCTGATCGATTTGATCGCTCGATACGTCCAAATGGGTCACCATTCGAATGGAAATGGGACTGAATGCCATTGTTTTCACCCCGTTTTTCTCAAGCTCTACGGCGAACTCATGGGCTGTGCCCCACGTCGGGCCGATGTGGAAAATCAAGATATTGGTTTCCGGTTCTCCACCCATGACTTTCAAGAAATCGAATTCGCCAACGGTTCGCGCAAGTCTTTTTGCATGCGCGTGGTCCAAGGTTAAACGTTCGACATGGTGGTCCAGGGCGTACATGGCTGCCGAAGCAACCACCCCTACTTGTCGCATCCCCCCCCCAAAGAGCTTGCGAGCCCGCCTAGCCTTGGCCACAAACTCCTTGGTCCCTGCCAAGCAGGATCCTAAGGGGGCACCGAGACCTTTGCTGAAGCAAACACTCACCGAGTCAAACGGTTCCGACAACTCCTTCACGCTGAGCCCTGTTGCTACCGAGGCGTTGAACAACCTGGCACCATCCAAATGCGTCTGCAATCCTGAATCGTGTGCCCAGTGGCATGCCCGAACCACCTCGGCTTGCGGCTGCACTTTTCCACTACCCCTATTGTGGGTGTTCTCCATGCACAGGAGTCGCGTATGGACCATGTGCTCGTTGAGCGGGCGTATGGACCCGGAGAGATCTTCGAGGGTCAAGACCCCTTGTTTTCCTTGAATCGTCTTTGCAACCAGTCCGCTCAACTGGGCGAATGCCCCCTGTTCGTAATTGTAGATATGGCAATCGCTGTCGCAGAGAAACTCATCTCCCGGCTTGCAGTGCACCCTCAGCGCGATCTGGTTGGTCATCGTCCCGCTGGGCATGAAAATCGCAGCCTCCTTGCCAAGAATCTCCGCTGTCCGGCACTGGAGAGCGTCGAGGGTCGGATCCACATCGATGACGTCGTCTCCAACCTCCGCGCGATACATCGCCTCCCGCATCAGTGTGGTCGGACGTGTCACCGTGTCGCTTCGCAAATCGATCATGCAGACTGTTCCTATCTCAAGTAATCCAACACCTATCTCGGAAGCCCAGCCGACACCCTGGCTTTTCTTGGTGGACTTAAAAAACAGGTCTCGAAAAAGACGGCTAAATTGCCATGAATTTCCGTCCGGTCGTCCGGATGATACACCCGATACAGTCCTGAACGGTTTACCATAAGTGCCCTCGGAATCTGTTGAAAATAGCGTATCGCTTTTGATTGACAAGTATTCAGCCCCTAGATCGAAAAAAACAAAGGAGCCCTTCTCGTGACCAATCCCGCAATCTCCTCCCTAGTCCAGACAGGAACCAAACTTTATCTCGATTCAATCGATCCGGATCTGGTCAAGCAAAACCTTGCTTGGGGTGCCGTAGGAGCCACGAGCAATCCCATCATCATCTCCAACCTGATTCGCACCGGACGATTCGATTCGATGATCGGTGAGCTGGTAGCCCAAGGACTCGATGACGATACCCTCTGCTGGAAACTCACCGATGCGCTTGTCTCTCAAGCCCAAAAAGAGTTCTTGCCATGTTGGGAAAAATCCAATGGCAACACCGGTTGGGTTAGCTTCGAACTCGATCCTCTCCTGGAAGACCCCGCCGTGAATTTGCCACACGCCGAGCGGGTCGAACGATACGTCGAACTCGGAAAGAAATGGTCGGCCAATCATGCCAATCGCATGATCAAGGTCCCTGCAACACCCGCTGGTCTTGATGCGGTCGGACCCCTGGCCGCTCACGGTGTCACACTCAACGTCACGCTGATCTTCACAACCCGTCAGTACCGCATCGCCCGCGACAATGTTTGGGCTGGTGCCAAGCAACGTGCCTCGCTGGACCGCTTTAAGAGCGTCTACAGCATCTTCGTTTCGCGCGTCGATCAGTACACGGGGGAAAACTGCAAAGGGCTATCGAGCCCTGCACAAGGTCTCTACGGAATCCTGAATGCCAAGCGTATTTGGAAAGAGAACCAAGAATTTTGGGCCGCTAACCCGACTCCTCTGCAACAAGAGATCATCTTCGCAAGCACCGGGACCAAAAACGCGGCCGATGCTCCCTGGAAATACGTCTCGGCCCTAGCAGGATCGGACATTCAAACCAATCCACCGGAAACCAACGCGGCGGTCGCTGCGAGCTCCCAGGAGTTCTCGGCACACCTGACGGAGCTTCCGACCGAAGCCATCTGCCGAGAGCTGGACTCTGCCGTCCAAGTCCAACACATGGAGGATACGCTCATGGAGCAAGGTGTCGCGAAGTTCGTCGCACCCCAAAAGCAACTTCTTCAGACTATCCAGGAAAAACGCGCAACTCTCGCGATTCGCTAAACTTTCCCACGGGCCATCGCAACCCCTACCAAATGCATGATCCACTCCCGGGCCCAACCCGGGAGTGCTTTTTCCTGATCTGCCGATTATAGTAAACCGGTGATTGCCGATCTCTTAACCACCCACGGGCTTGACCCCGTTCCCACCCGGTGGTGTTCGTTTCTCGAACCATTTTACCAAACTATGATTTTTCGGCTCCTTTCGCGCGCTGCGACCATCTGGCTTGTGTGGCTCGTGGCCTCCACGATCGTACTTGGTCAATCTACCGACCTGGCAAAACTCGTCTTGCCCGAAGTCGCCGAGCGGCTCAGCCTATCGGACTCCCAACGCGCTGAAATCCAAAAACTCGTCCAAGACCAAGCCGGAGCCGTCGCTTCGGCCTCCGATGCGGTAACCAAAGCCTCTACCAAAAAATCTTTCGATGACAAAATCATCGCCCTGCTGACGAACGAACAAAAAGATCTGCTCAACGAACTCGAAGCCAACCGGAAACTAAGGTTCCAGTTCCGTGAAATGAAGTGGGACGATGTCCTCGAGTGGTTCGCCGACCAACAGGACCTCACGCTCGTTATGGACCGTACACCCCCAGGTACGTTCACATATAGCGACGCGAGGACTTATTCCCCAACCGAAGGGATCGATTTGATCAATAGCGTGCTGATGACACGCAATTTCTCGTTGATGCGTCGCAACAAAATGCTCGTCGTCGTGGAACTTAGTGACTCATTACCGCTGGAGCTTATCCCGAGAGTCAAACTTGAAGAACTGGCCTCCCGAGGGAGATTCGAACTGGTCTCTGTGGCATTCCCTTTGGGCGGGCGTCCCATCGAAGCGGTCTTGGGTGAAGTCAAGCCGTTTCTAAGCAGCTATGGTCGAGCGATACCGCTAGCCCAAGGATCCCAACTGCTGGTTGTTGAAAACGCTGGGAAAATGCAAACGATCAACGAACTGATCGCTTCGATTCCCGTTCCAAAGGTCCCCCCAAAACCCGATCCCGTCCCACCTCCCCCGAAGCCCGTCTTCGCGACTTATGCACTGGGCAATCTCGACCCAGCCGCCGTCGTCAAGACGATCCAAACACTGATCTCGTCGGACCATATAACGGTCGATCCCAAGACGGCCGTGCTGAGCGCCTATGTTCCTCCAGAAGCCCAAGCGACCATCAAAGCCATCATCGAGAAGATGACGGAAAACGCACACGGAATGAATGTGCTCGAATCGGTTGCCTACCAAGCTTCCAAGACACTCCCGGAAGATCTTAAAAAGCAGATCCTCGCCATCGCTCCCAACGCAGTTGTGCTGACCTCTACCGATCGAGTCCAGGTTACCGCCTCGAACGCCGACCAAGCCTTGATTCGCTCAGGACTCATCGGTTTGGATATCACTCCGGTGATCGAATCGCCCAATATGAAGGTTTTCGAAATCGATCCCGCCATGGCAACCATCGCAGAGACAGCCATGAGGGCGTTTTTGCCAAAGTCCCAAGTGGGAGCCAACGCAGGTGCCGGCGCGCTGATTGTTCGTGGCACGGAAAAAGATATTCAACTGGCAACCGAGATCTTTGAAATATGGAAGAAATCTCAGGTCAACAAGTCCCTGCAGATGAGGTCCATCCCGCTGGATCGTGTTGCCGATGCAAAATGGCTTGCCACCGTCCAAAAACTTGTCCCTACCGCAAACGCTTGGCTCAACCCCGAAGGCAGCGAACTCCTGATGCTCGCCACTCCGGCGGATTTGGGCGCCGTGGAATCTTCGCTCCAGCCTCTCTTGGCGCTGTTGCCCAAGCCGACTGCTCGCGAGTTGAAACTCTACACCCTGTCGAAAAATCAACTCGCTCGAAGAGCCTTGCTAGCCGCCGAGCTTCCAGCGGAGCTTGCCTCCATAAAGCTCGTCGATGGGTCCAACAAGGATGAGCTTTTTGTCTGGGCTCAGCCCGATCAACACACCAAATTCAAAACGTTCATCGAGAGCCTCGACCAACCCCCATCGGCCCCAACGCCCACCTCTTTAAAAACATATCCCCTGGAAACCGCCGAATCGACTCTGGTCCAAACCCTTCTAACGGCGGAGTTCGCCGAGGCCAAAATCACTTTGGATACCGAAGGCAAACGGCTGACGGTCGTTGCCACAGATTCGATTCAGCAAAAATTCGCTGAAAGGCTCCAAGCGATCGAGAAGGAGCTGCCCAAGCGACAAGTCATGCGCCTCGAAAGCTACTCGGTACCAGGCATGCCTGCCGCTGCACTCAGCACCGCACTGACGCCTCTTACCACCAAGGCCAAGGTTAGCGTTGATACGATCAAGGACCGACTGCTGATAACCGCGGATGAGAGCAATCATCAAGAGATCAAACAACTGATCGATGTCCTGAGCGCTCAGGTTAGCCCCGACAAACAGAAGCTCGTCGTGGTCTACCCGATCCAATACGCTACACCCACTCAAATCAAGACCGTCTTGGACCAGATCACCACCGGTACGACCAATCTAGCCGACGACAAACTCAAGCAACTGACGGTCACTGGCTCGATCGAGATGCAGGCTATTTCGAAATCGACCATCGAGCAGATGGACAAGCCTAAATCCAGCGATGGAAGCCCCAAGGAGATTCGTAGCTTCGACACCAAAAAGACCTACGCAACGTACCTGCTGCCGTTGCTGCAGAAGTTGTGGCCTGATGTGGAACTCGCAGCCGATTCGACTACCAATAGAATCCTAGCCACGGGGACCAAACAAGAGCTCGACCGGATCGCCGAGTCTCTCGATCGACTCATCTCCTCTCCCGACGGATCACCGCAGTCGGTAAAGACCTATCCGGTCGCTGCTGGCGATATGACCAGCCTGAGCACGATCCTGGCTCAAATCGCACCCCAAGCCCTCATCAGTCCGGATGTCGCCTCGCGGACCATTACCGTCTTTGCGACCCAGGAACAGCATTCCCGTGTCGAGCAGTCTCTCGAACAGATCAGCAAGACCGCGCAATCAGCCAAACGGCCTGTATCCTACATGGTCAAACCGGCACAAGTCACCGCAGTTCAAACGTCGCTCATTGCCTTGTTCCCTACCGCAAGTATTGCCACGGTTCCTGCGACGGGCCAAGTCATTGTCGTGGCGTCTGAGGAACAACATGCACGCATCGCAGAGGTCGTCAAGGATTTCGACAGGCCTCGTGGCGATGCAGGAACACCAAAGGAAATCCGCAGTTTCGACACCAAGAAAACCTACGCGACGTACCTCCTACCCCTGCTCCAGAAAATCTGGCCTGACGTGGAACTCGCGGCCGATTCGACGACCAATAGAATCCTTGCCACGGGAACCAAACAAGAGCTCGACCGGATCGCCGAGTCTCTCGATCGACTCATCTCCTCTCCCGACGGATCACCGCAGTCGGTAAAGACCTATCCGGTCGCTGCTGGCGATATGACC
>CAILTZ010000213.1 GCA_903837255.1 uncultured Pirellula sp.
CAATTAATCGCGATTCTAACCGGCTTGGAAGAACGGGGCAGTGGAGTGGAAAAGTAGCATGCTTGATAAGAAACGCAATTGTTAAACGAGCACTACCGATTTTCGGAGTTGATGAGATCCTCAGACATGCTCGGAATGTCGATCGTTTTCTAGTTGAGTAGGTCGCAATCCTCGGCGAGTGATGGACCTGTGAGCGGAGTATCTTCCCGCAGCAGCAAGCCGCCATCAAATTGCTTAACAACGGCTTGCTTTTGCAGGCGTTTCGAAACGATCTGTTTTTGTGTACGATGGGTCATCGATGCCAAGCAATCGCTCCCATATCATCCTTACCTCGATCCAACCTCGGAGGTTCGTTTCCATGTGCACCCTAGTGCGGTTCCTCGTTGCGTGCGCGTTGGGGATTTTGACTTCGTTTCCCTTGGCGGCCCAAACCGCCAGCGACTCTCATGACGCGATCTTTGATCTTCAACGATTATCGAAGCCTCCAGCCTTTTCGCCAGCGGTCGACATTCCATCGGAAGGTGTCCATGCGATTTTCTTTGAAGGTGTCCCGTATCGAGGGAAGCCGACGAAGGTCTTCGCATACTACGGGCTCCCAAGTCGCGAATCACAATCGCAGCGGGCTGAAAAGGTTCCGGGAGTCGTATTGATCCACGGAGGTGGTGGAACCGCGTTCGCAAATTGGGTCAAGTTATGGAACAGTCGCGGATACGCGGCCATCGCCATGGATGTCTGCGGATGTGTACCTGTGGGAGCCTATGGCAACTGGCAGCGGCATCCCGACGGTGGCCCACCGGGTTGGGATGCGAGTTTTGCGCAAATCGATGAACCGGTCGAAGACCAATGGCAAACCCATGCAGTCTCTGCGGTACTGCTTGCACATTCCCTGTTGCGATCGCTGCCAGAAGTCGACGCCGATCGCGTCGGAGTGACAGGAATTTCATGGGGAGGCTATTTGACTTGCATTGTCTCGGGGGTCGATGATCGATTTAAGTGTGCTGTTCCTGTCTATGGATGCGGCTTTCTCGGAGACAACTCGGTCTGGTTGCCAACCCTCGCATCGATTGGAAAGCAGCGAGCCGAGAAGTGGCTCAATCGTTGGGATCCATCGGTTTACCTTCCAAAGACGAAGACCCCGATGCTGTGGGTCAACGGCACGAATGATTTTGCTTATCCCATGGATTCGTGGCAACGATCTGCCGGGCTCCACAAGCCCTCGACGCTCAGTTTAAGAATTCGCATGCCGCATGGACATGGCGTGGCTGGTGAGAACCCGGAGGAGATTCATGTCTTCATGAACTCGATCCTTGCCGGTGGAGCACCATTTCCGGCATTTGAAGAAGTCCAGTTCGATGAACGCAACGCATCAGCACGCTATCGAAGTGGAGTGAAACTCGCAAAGGCCGAGTTGTGCTTCACCAAGGATATGGGGAAATGGCAGGACCGCAAATGGGACTCTCTCCCTGCCAAAATCCAAGACGAAAGAGTATCTGCCGAAATCCCTGCTGATGCCACGGTCTGGTACTTCAACTTATTCGACGAACGGGACTGTGTCGTGAGTACCGAGCATGTGGAGCGCGCCTCCGCCATCGATCAGTAGCCTACTGGTTTTTAGCCCCAGCTAAGGCGTATCGCATGCAGCCGTAATGATCAGTTCCGCTCGATATCCGGGTGCTGCGAGTTGGGTATGGATGCATGCGCGACTCGGCGCATGACCGCTCGGGACCCACGCATCCCATAGTTCGTTGAACACCGTCAGATCTTCAGGAAATGGAAGGTAGATCAAGACCTGCAAGAGCCGCTCGCGGGAACTCTTTGCCAAGGCGAGTCGTTCGTCCACCTGACGAAAGAGTTGCTCGAATTGCGCCCGTGGATCGAGTTGCGGGTCATCAGGGACTTCTACAAAGTAAGCGGTCCCACGATGGACGACGAGGTCTGACCAGCGGGGTGTTGTACCGTGACGAGTGATGTCGGCCATGGAGCTTTGGGTGTGAACGAGAATTGAAAAAATGAAGAACCAGGACATGCATTCTATAGCGAACGGCGACCATCACCGAGTGGTAGCCAAAGAACCCACCATATCAAGCGCCGCAAAACGGCCACTTCGGTGCATGGTTTGGTTCTGGCTGTCTTTCGTGCTCGTGCTCAGTCCGATAGGACGGTGCTCGTGCTCGATGGTTGTAGTGCTCGATTGTAGCAATCCGCGATGCTCAATTCACGACCGGTTGGATTTTCGTATCGGGAGGACGGTCAGCGGGAGTCACGGACGACGGAATCCAAGAATGGATCTGCAAGTCGCGGTGGAAACCACCATACCGCGAGGCTAGAAAGCCGATCGATTACGAGCACGAGCACCGCTTCGCTGAGCACGAGCACGATGGGAACCGACCGGATATCAGCCAGAACAAGTCAAGCAGCTTTGGATCGATGCCGTGGGCCGAAACGCCAGTACAAAGCTGGTGTGACCAACTGGTCCAGGATCGTCGTCGAAAGCATCCCTCCGAATACGACCACCGAAAGCGGGTGCAGGATCTCCTTGCCCGTCTCCCCTGCCCCGAGCAGCAATGGCAAAAGCCCCACAAAGCTCGTAAAAGCGGTCATCATCACCGGTGTGAGTCGCTCGAGACTCCCTCGAATGATCATCTCCTTGCTAAAGGTTTCCCCCTCTTGGTCCATCAAGTGTTGGTAGTGAGAAATCATCAAAATCCCATTGCGACTGACGATGCCAACGAGCGTGATAAAACCTACCCAATGGGCCACCGAGAGGTTGATCGATTGCACCCAAACTGTGGGCCAATTCCACCAGGGTAAGCCGGCAAAGACGGATGGATCGGGCTTTTCAAACCACAGCAGCATGGCGACTGCACCGATCGCTGCGAGAGGAACATTCACAAGAATCTGAAGAGCGGCTGACCATGATTGCAGACATTGATAGAGCAGCAGCAAGATGGCGATCAATGCCAAGCTACCGAAGAGCGCAAGGCGTCGATTGGCTTGCTGCTGGGCTTCGAATTGCCCGCCAATTTCCAGGTAGTAATTGCCTTCGAGTCCCAGCAGACGCTCTTGAATAGGCTTGAGTTTTTCTTGGATGTCCTGCACAACATTGGCCAGATCGCGACCCTGAACGTTGCACTGCACGACTATCCGTCGCTGAACATCCTCGCGATTGATCGTGTTTGGACCGGTCGTATCGAGCACCTGTGCGACTTGGCCCAACGACACACGGCGTCCCGATGGAGTATCGATGATTGTCGACTGAATCCTCTCTGGAGAGCTGCGAGACTCCTCGTCGTACCAGACCACAAGGTCGTGGTATTGCTCGGCGTCGAGGACCTGCGAGACGGTCCGTCCTTTGTAAGCTGTTTGAAGCAAGACGGCCAACTCTCCGGGGGTCAGTCCATGCCTAGCGGCTTGTTCTCGATCGATCTGCAAACGAATCTGAGAGACCTCGACTTGTGGCTCAGCTTGCAAATCCACCACTCCTGGAACATCGCTCAGTGCGTCGATTAGATCGTGGCTAATCTCTCGCAGTTTGCGTAAGTCTTGGCCGAATGCTTTCACTGCGATCTGTGCCCGCACACCCGACATGATGTGGTCCAAGCGGTGCGAGATCGGCTGACCGATGTTGACCTGAACTCCCGGGATGCTGGTGACCTGCTCGCGTATCTGCTCGATGATTTTCTCGGGGGAACGACCTTGAGCGTTGTAGCCTAGATGTTGCCAGCCCGGGATATGGCGTAGAATAGCCGATGCGAAATCCGGCTTTGCAATACGAGCAGGGAGCGTTTGGACATCGATCTCTGATGCATGGACACCTTCGGCATGTTCGTCCATTTCCGCTCTGCCTGTCCGCCTCGATAGCGAGACGACTTCGGGAATCTCTAGCAACAACTGCTCGCACCGCTGCGCGATCCGACGGCTCTCCTGAAGGCTTGTTCCCGGGGAACATTGGAGATTGACTGTATAGCTTCCTTCGTTGAATTCCGAGAGGAACGAGCCACCCATCCAAGCGACAGAGCCTATCGATAGGATCACCCCCAATGCGGTTGAGACAAAAACCCAGCCGGTATGATCCAGCGTCCAGTTCAAAACCCGCCGCGTAAGGGACTTGAGCAACCGGACGAGTATCGCATCTTCTTTGACCGATAGAAAACGGGCTTTGGGCAATAAATACGATGAGACTACGGGCGTAACAGTCAGAGAGACTAGCAGCGAACAAAGCAGTGAAACGATGTAGGATAAACCCAGTGGAGCGAACATTCGCCCTTCGAGTCCCGTTAGACCAAACAGTGGAATCACGACTAATACGACGATCATTGTCGCGTAAACAATCGAACTTCGCACCTCCCGCGAGGCATGATAGACCACGTCCAAAGGGGCTTTGCGATCCGACTCGGGCAATTGCCGATTCTCTTTGAGTCTTCGGAAAATGTTCTCGACGTCCACGATCGAATCGTCGACCAAATCCCCGATCGCAACCGCAATTCCGCCGAGGCTCATGGTGTTGATCGTGGCACCCATGTAGCGAAAGACCAGGAAGGTCATCAGTATCGATAGCGGCATGGCGATCAAGGAGCAGAGGCTGACTCGAAAGTTCCAAAGAAAATCAAACAGGATCACCACCACCCAGATCGCACCGTCGCTGACCGCTTCGGACACGTTGGCTACCGCAGCCCGGATAAAGGTCGATTGCTGAAACAATCGCCGTTCCAGAACCATTTGCTCAGGCATCTCTTTCTCGATGCCATCGAGGGCGGACTGGATCTGTCTGTCAAGTTTGATCGTATCGACCCCTGGTTGTTTTTGCACGGCTAGGATGACTCCTAGCCCCCCTTCGATGGAGTTGCTTTGAAGATTTCTGACACTGGCCCCTCCATCTCCACGTCGTATCGGGCCACCAAATCGGACTTGGGCAACCTCACGAACCAAGACCGGTCGCTGCTCTCGCCATAGAATGGGGGTGTTTTCGATGTCAGCAAGCGACAGCGATTGGCCACTGATGCGCAAGATCGATTCCTCAGTATCCCGAACCATCACTCCGCCACCGGCCAGCACGTTGGCTTTCTCGATCGCATCGCTGAGTTGTGCAAGGGTGATATTCTGGGAGGCCAGCCTCTCTGGAGAGGTGATCACCTGGTACTGCTTGAGCACGCCGCCCATGACGGTCACTTGCGAGACACCTTGGATTGCCATCAAGCGATTTCTGAGCCGAAATTCGCCAAAGGATCGCATCGCCATTTGCAACTCGGGATCATGTTCGTCCAGAGTACGCTGCGGGCGTATCCCCAGAAGCAAGATCTCGCCCATGATTGACGAGATTGGGGCGATCGTTGGATTCGAGCCAGCAGCGATACGATTGCGGGCTGTGGCGAGTTTCTCGGCAACGTTCTGGCGGTCTCGATAGATATCGGTCCCCCAACCAAATTCAACCCAAACGATCGAGAGACCGATTCCACTCGCGGACCGAACTCTCTCAACTCCTGTCAGCCCATTGAGCGCATACTCCAATGGTCTAGTCACGAGCAGTTCGACCTCCTCGGGTGCCAAGCCTGGGGCCTCGGTCATCACGGTAACGGTGGGACGGTTCAGGTCAGGGAAAACGTCCACAGGGATCCGAAAAAGCTCCCACAGTCCCGCACATGCGCAGACAAAAGCCAAGAACATCACCAAGGGGCGGTGTTGCAGTGAAAAGCGTATGATGCCGTCGAACATGGCAATGCCCCTATTGAACCGCCGCGTAACCGGTCTGCAATGCCGCGACCCCTTGGACCACCACAGTATCCTGCGGGCCGAGCCCGGAAAGAACCGTCACATCGGTGTCGTCGCTGTGCCCTAGCGCAACTCGACGACGCTCGAAGACTCCATCGGTCAGAGCGACAAAGGCATAAGTATGACTTCCCTCTCGAAGGATGCTCGAAAGAGGCACAGCCAGATTCTTGGCTTGCGAATCAGCAGAGTCATTCTGATCGTCAAGCTCGATTGCAAGCCTGCAGAGCATGTTGTGAAAGACTAATGAATCCTCTTGAAAGTCTACCTTGGCCCACACCGAGAGGGTTTGTCCACGATTGCTCAGCGACTGTCCGCTCGAAACCACCTTCCCGGGATAGCTCAGGTGCTCCTGAGCCACGGGCCTGCATCGCAAGCTTTGGCCTTGACGAATCGCTGCGGCATCTATCTCGGAGACAAAGGCTTCTACCAATCGCTCGGAAGTATCATGCACCTCGAACAACTCTTCGTCAGCCGAGACGTTATGCCCTATGGCTTTGTTGAACCCAACAATGACTCCGTCGATGGGGGCTAGCACTGGATAGTACTGAAAGACCTGCTGGGATTGCAGCATGGAGTCGATATCCGTTTGCGCGATGCCCAAGAGCCGCAGTTGGCTTGCCAAATTCTCGAATTGATTTTGAGCTGAGACCAGCAAATTCTCCGTTTCGAGCCGCTGCCTCTGGGAAATCGAATTGCCTGCTTGGCGAATATTCTCCAAAACAGAACCACGGAATTTCATCTCCAGGTTGGCTTGGATACACTCGAGTTGCAAATCCTGGAATTCGGTGCTGGCAATAAGCGCTGTGGGTTGGCCGGCTCGGACCCTCGAGCCGCGATCGATCAGGATCTGATGGAGTTTGCCGGACAACTGAGGAGAGACTCGCGATAGCTTGGATGGTGGCAAACTCACGACACCATCGACAGACAGAGTCCTTGCCACCCGTCCAGATCGCACTCGCTGTGTTCTCAACCCGATGTCTTGGATCGCCTCGGGGCTGAGCCTCAGGACGCCTTGGGTAAAGAGATGCCCAAGTTGTCGGCTGCCTTGGGTCAGGACTCGATCGCCTGGCACCAACTCCCCGCGAGTGACCTCGCAGTATCCACCGCTTTGAATTCCGATGGCCAAGGGGATTTTACGGAATAACGAGGCTTTTTCCGTACGCTCTTGCTCGACCAGAACGAATCGTTCCGCTCCATCGCGTATGAGAGCAGACTCGGGGACCAAAAGTTTCGGGCTCGCATTGTTTTGCCCGATGCGCACCTGGCCGGTCATTCCAGGTAGCATGGCGGAACCTTGAGGAGGATCATTTGGAAGGTCAACCCAAGCGGTGGCAACATGCGTGCGAGGATCTAGGACCTTCTCGATGATTCGCAGCGTTCCGGAGATTGGGACTCCCGAGCCGCTCGTTGGGTAAAACTCGACAGGATCCTGGGCATGGATCCGCGAAACATCTTTTTCCAAGATGTCGATTCGCAACCACATGGAGGACAGGTCGATGACTTCCAAGACGTGTTCTTTGACATTCACGAACTTGCCCACCGTAAGGTCATTATGAAGTAGCGTTCCAGAGATTGGGCTTCT
Organism: uncultured Pirellula sp.; assembly: GCA_903837255.1. Classification (GTDB taxonomy): domain Bacteria; phylum Planctomycetota; class Planctomycetia; order Pirellulales; family Pirellulaceae; genus JBKCUI01. The sequence continues at coordinate 7,352 of CAILTZ010000213.1, forward strand.
GAGCGCTAAACGCACCGATTGGTAAACCTGCGGCTCGGCCAGGATGCGATCCAAATCGGTTGAACTCAGCCCCAGTCCTATCCATTTGGCTTTGGCAGTTTTTAGGGCGGTTTCTTTTTGGAACAACGAGGTCTGGAGTTCCAGGACCCTGGCCATTGGAATCGCACCGCTTTTGCTGGCCTCTTGGGCCCCGAGCAAGAGCTGCTGTTCCAATCGAACTCCTGCGATCAAGTCCCGGAGGTCTCTTTGGATTCGCTCGATGACAGGGGATTCGATTTGGGCCAGGACCTGGCCGGCCTGGACATGATCACCCGCGACCACCGAGACAGAGACGACCCGGCCTTCGAGCATCGAGCCTACCAGCGCATGGTTCTTCCACGGGATCGTTAGGATCCCATAGGCGTTTAGGGAACTGTGCATGGGCCGTTGCGAGACTTCTTCGGTCTTTACCTCGATTGCATTTCTCGCCGAGGCGCTCAAGACCAGCGTCCCGGTTTGAGCCTGAACCTCCACCCCTTTGGTCGGTAAAGGCTTATGCCCTTCGTGAGCCTTTAGTGCCCCGACAAAACCGATCCACGCTAACCATATCGCGAGCCCTATCGCGAGCGATTTTTTGATCACGAGTGCTACTCCTTGATAAAGGACTCGGGGGATTTGAGTGCATCGGGTTGCTCCTTGGCAGATCGCACGAATTCATCGATACAAGGCGGACAACAAAACGCGTAACTCTTGCCGTCGACGGTCCAAGTGAACTGTTCGTTTGCCTTGGTCTTTGAGATCGGACAGATCTTATCGCCGGGCATCGGTTTATCGTCATGGTTCGAACGGATCCCTTTGAACTTGATCGATGGGATAGCCTTGCCGTTGGCCTCGATGTCCTCGGCCGTGTATTTTCCACCAGGAGTCAAATAGAGCGTCTCTTCTTCTGAGGCGGTGGCGGCTTTCCCCATCGTCTCGTGCCCATCACCTGCTTGGAGCTCGAAGGTAACGCGGAATCGTTCTCCCGATACTGTGAGATTTGGGATTGTCACGCGGATTGGTTTGCCGAGCAAATCCTCGGGGATCTTCGCGACGAACTGAGACGTCTTGCCTTGGCTGTCCCCCTGCTGGGGCTGGGCAAGAAGCTCGATGTTTTTGGAATCGACTGAATCTTGATGCTTGGCAAAGGCTTTGACCGTTTGCGCATCGACTTCCTGCACCCTAGATTCGTCTTTCCCGAGCATGAAGAGCCTCAGGGTCCCATCGCCTTCGAGGATTGCTTCGGCGTGATAACTGTCGGCCCCAAGCGCTACGATGGTCCCGCCGTGGGCTCCGGGCAGATGCTCGTGGTCATGATCCTGAGTCGAATGGTCATGGCCCGAATGGTCATGGCCCGGGGAGCTAGTGTTCGATTTCGGTTGGCAGCCTACCGATAATCCCGCGATGGCGAGAGTGAAAACAAAGAGCCGAAAGGTAAAGTTGCAATGCCTCATGCTAAACCTCAATTGTCTGTTTGGAATCGATGGATCGATAGCCGTATCGTCGGTGAGCCGATACGCTGAAACGGCAGATGGTGTTCCTGGGGGCACCGCGAAGCGCCTGCGTGGAAACTAATAATCAGTGAGAATCAATCAGAGAGAATCACATCGCGATACCAATCGAGTGATCGCGGTTCGGATGATCAGTAAATCAGAGGATCCAATGCCCGAGGGTCGAAAGCCTTGAGTTGGTCGAACTCGGCGCAGGGGTGGGCTCGCAACTACAAGCAAAATGGCCCTTCAGAAGCGACAGACGCTCAGAAAGATCTTTCCAAGCATTGGCCTTCGCGAAGATTGAAGCAATGAATTGCCATGCGTTCGATGGACAGTGGGACTCGAGTTCAGCCGCCTGGTTCTGGGCGGCAAGTTGCAGCTTGTTCAGATGGCAGTCGCATCGATCGGAGTGGATCTTTGAGGTAGGACCGGACTTATGGTTCTCGATCTGATTCGTAGAAATTTTGGATTTGCACTTGCTACAGGGCGGCTTTTTCAATGCCTGCTCGGTGGTGCTTTTCGAGATCATCTGGGTTTTGGAACCAAGGATCGTCCCGGCCAAACAGCAGCAAGAAACCCCTCCGACGATCTGCTGGATCGCGGTAGCAAGAATCAGTGCAAGCTGTAGCCAGGTGCCGTTCATACTTTAGAGACTAGCTCACGGGAGGGATGATCAAGTTGGATTCGAGGGGTTGCGAGCAGCATTGGACTGCTGCTGTCCATGATAACTAATCGCAAAGTAGGCCAGCACTGCCAAGACCAAAAGGTCCAAACCGAGCCAATATTGTTGCCAATTTACCCCCAATTCTCCCTGGCAACACGCTAGCCATGCGCCTGTGACTAGATAACCGGTCAGATTCCCTACCCCACCGACGAGCAGACTCAGGAGGGCTTGGGCTCGCGTTCGCCACTCGGGAGCAATCCTGCGGGCAAGGTAAATTTGGGTCGAAATGTAGGTAAATGTGAAGGCGAGCCCATGGCTTGCAACCCCCAACAAGAGCGGGATTTTCGCATCCATAGCGTACAAAAAGTAGCGCAGAAATCCAAAGGAAAGTCCAACCAAAATCACACGCTTGAGTTGCCAGTCGACCATCATCGAACCGACAGTGAACATGATCGCCACCTCAACGGCTTGGCCAAGTGACATCCAAGCACTGGTGCTTTGCATCCCCAAGGTCTTCATGTGCACAGGCGTGTAAGGATAGAAGGCTGCGAACGGAATCGCCACGAGTGCTGCGGTCACGAAGATGACCCGATGGTCATGCTCCTTGAGCAATGACAGGGCATCGAGACCGAATCTCTGTCGCAAGGTCAATCGGCTTGATCCTCTGGATGGAATCGTCCCGGCAGGGAGCAGCAGCGTATATGCCGAAAGTACAAACCAAAGAACTCCGCTGAGTACGAACGTCTTTGGGCTAGCATCCAATTGCAGTCCGCTGACGATCCAGCAACCAGTCATCCAGCCTGCCGTTCCCATCGCACGGATCGCTCCGAACTGACCATGTGAATTTGCGACCCTGGCCAAGACGATCGATCCGGAGAGGCTGTTGGTAGGCACACTGAGCACGGCTTGCAACTGGATCAACAGCCAGATGCTCGGGCCACTTAGGCCTTGGTTCAATGCATAAGCCGTGACGATCGATAGGATCCCTGCACCGGCACAGACCCAACGCAGGACTCGTAGCGGAGGTACCGAGCGATCGGCCATTGCGCCAAAAAACAATGGGGACATCAATGCCGCCAGGGCAGATGCTGCAAACGCGAAGGAAGTCCACTTTCCTAACCCGGCACCTTGCAAGACAGTTCCAAGGGGGACAAACCAAGCCGATAGGGCCATACCGTGAAGAAACAGCAAGACCATGAGCTCGATACGCTGGATCCAAGTCAGTTGCTGTTCCACCGGAATTCCGTTTCCTTAGCCCAGTTGCGAATTCGGTTCCGTCGAGTCGATCGGATTAGAAGTGGCCTCGATGATCCAACGAGCATAATCCTCAGAGACCCATTCGAACCTTCTTGCAGTGATCTCGGGGACTTCGTAAGGATGTCTCGATCGGATCCGATCGACCACCGAGGGCATCCGCTCGAGTGTGGTTTTAACGGAAAGTTTATATTCGGAGCTTTGCTCGTACTTACCTTTCCATAAATAAGTACTTTGGATGGGTCCGGAAACTTGGGCACAGGCGACCAGTCGACCTTCGACGAGAACCTCGGCTACATCATCAGCGATGATATCGTCCGGGAATTTTGTGGAGATCTCGACAAGATTTTCGACTTGGATCCATTTGGCCGAGAGAGAGTCCAACGCTTAGCTCCCTAAAAACATGGGGTAAATCGTGTTGGACCTAAGGTTACTCGTACTGGAGGGCTTTCGCAAGGTTCAATCGTGCGGCGCGTTCGGCAGGGAACATCGAGGCCATGATCACGATAAGGATTTCGGCCACAAGAGCGCTGGCCATGAAAAGA